>NZ_JBNCKT010000001.1:133998-163804 GCF_049841675.1 Micromonospora sp. DT4 | reverse complement strand
CCCTTCGCCACCGCCGTCGTCACCGAGGCGATGTTGCGGACCTGACTGGTCAGGTTGGACGCCATCGAGTTCACGTTGTCCGTCAGGTCCCGCCACGTACCGGACACGCCCTTGACCTGCGCCTGACCGCCCAGGTTGCCCTCGGTGCCCACCTCACGGGCCACCCGGGTCACCTCGTCGGCGAACGACGAGAGCTGGTCGACCATCGTGTTGACGGTGTTCTTCAGCTCCAGAATCTCGCCCTGGGCGTCGACGGTGATCTTCTGCGAGAGGTCACCCTTCGCCACCGCCGTGGAGACCTGCGAGATGTTCCGAACCTGGCTGGTCAGGTTGCCGGCCAGCTGGTTGACGTTCTCGGTGAGGTCACGCCAGGTGCCCGAGACGCCGCGTACCTGCGCCTGACCGCCCAACTTGCCCTCGATGCCCACCTCACGGGCCACCCGCGTCACCTCGTCGGCGAACGACGAGAGCTGGTCCACCATCGTGTTGACGGTGTCCTTCAGCTCCAGGATCTCGCCCTGCGCCGCCACGGTGATCTTCTGCGACAGGTCACCGCGCGCCACCGCCGTGGAGACCTGCGCGATGTTGCGGACCTGGGCGGTCAGGTTCGACGCCATCGAGTTGACGCTGTCGGTCAGGTCCTTCCAGGTGCCCGCCACGTTCGGCACCTCGGCCTGGCCACCCAACTTGCCCTCGGTGCCCACCTCACGGGCCACCCGGGTCACCTGCTCGGCGAAGAGCCGCAGGGTGTCCGTGAGGTAGTTCATCGTGGCGGCCAACTCGGCCACCTCACCGCGCGCGCTGACCGTGATCTTCTGCGACAGGTCGCCCTTTGCCACCGCCGTCGCGACCTGCGAAATCGACCGCACCTGACCGGTCAGGTTGGACGCCATGGTGTTGACCGAGTCGGTGAGGTCCTTCCAGGTGCCGGCGACACCGCGCACGTCGGCCTGACCACCCAGCTTGCCCTCGGTGCCCACCTCGCGGGCCACCCGGGTCACCTCGTCGGCGAACGACGACAACTGGTCGACCATCGTGTTCACCGTGCGCCCGATGCGCAGGTACTCACCGCGCAGCGGCCGACCGTCGATCTCCAGCGCCATGTGCTGGGACAGGTCGCCGTCGGCAACCGCCACGATGACCCGGGCGATCTCGGTCGTCGGCCGGCCCAGGTCGTCGATCAGCGAGTTGATCGCCCGCTGCCCCTCCGCCCAGGAGCCGTCCAGCCCCTCGTCGTCCAGCCGTTCGGTGAGCCGGCCGTCCCGACCGACGATCCGGCTGATCCGCCGCAGGTCCAGGTACTGCCGCTCCTGTAGGGAGACCACCTCGTTGAAGGCGTCCGCCACCTCACCGGCCTTACCGGCGCGGCGGGGCAACCGGACTTTCAGATCACCGCGACGAACCCGTCGCAGCGCCTCGGTCAACTCACCGAGAAGCGCGTCCTGTTCGGACGCGGACGGATCCGCGTACGACTGCTTCGCCGTGGTCATGATGCCTCGCTCACCTGGGGGGTCCGTGCCCGTAAGACACACCGGCACCCCATATTGTGCCCGCGTCGGCCGTAGTGCCAGGGTGCGCGACCCGCCGATCGGCCCCGGTGGGCCCGGTGATCCTCGCGCCGGGTGCCAACCCGACACAGACCTCATCGGGTGGCGCTCGTCACGTCTACCACGCTGTGCCCGCACGCGCCGATCACCACACGGTATCGCCGACCGGCCCTGCGCCCCGCCGATCACGGATCGGCTTGGCACCCGGCGGGGCGACGGTGGAGGATACGAGGGTGTCAGCCGAGGCGGGGCCCGCGACGGCCGGGGCCCGGAACGGGGCCGTCCGGCGTGTCCGCCTGCCCGCCGACCGCCGTACGCCCGCCGCCGCCCGGGCGGTCGTCCGCTCGGTCCTCGCCGAGGCGCACCTCGACGACCTGGTCAACGAGGCACTGCTGCTCACCACCGAGCTGACCACCAACGCCGTCGAGCACGCCGGCACCGAACTGGACATCGAGGTCGTGGCGGACGGTGCCGGACTCTCCGTGACCGTCTCCGACTTCGCGCCCAGCTCCGGCAACGACGAGCTGAGCGTCGGCACCCGCAACGACACGACCGAGATCGACGAGGTCTCCGAGCGCGGTCGCGGGCTGCTGCTCGTCGACCACTTCGCCAGCCGCTGGGGCACCACGTACCTGCCGACCGGCAAGGGCGTCTGGTTCCGCCTGGACCGGGCCGGGACCGAGCCGCAGGCCGGCACCAGCGCGGGCGGCACGTCGATGGCAGCCAGCCCCGGGGCCGGCGACGGCTCGGCGCCGAGCGCCGGCGCGATGAGCGAGCTCATGCAGACCGCCCCCGACATCTACGCGGACGACCCGCTGCCCGACTTCGCCACCAGCCTGCTCAACCGGGTCGCCGAGATGGTCGGCGCGGCCGGCGGAGCGGTACGCCTGGACCGGGGCGACGGACAGGGCCGACAGTTGTTGGCCCGCTTCGGTCGGCAGCCCCGCCCCGACAGCGAGCTGCTGCGGGTGCCGTTGACCGTGAACCGCCCGTACGCCGGGGAGTTGGAGCTGGACGCCGCGCCGTCGGCGTACGCCCGGCCGCTGGCGGTACTCACCGCCGAGCGGCTGTCCCTGCACCTGGAGAACGACCGGCTGCGCCGGGCGGACGTCCGCCGGCAGGCGTGGCTGACGTTCCTCGCCGAGGCGAGCGAGCTGCTGGCCCAGTCGCTGGACGTCGAGCTGACGATGGCGCTGATCCCGCAGTTGGTGGTGCCCCGGCTCGGCCAGTGGTGCGCGGTGCACACCACCGACGAGTGGGGTCGGCTGCGGCTGGCGGCGGCCAGCCACGCCGACGAGTCCATGTTGCCGCACCTGCACCGGGTGCTGGCGGAGACCGGCCCGGATTCCATCCAGGCCCGGCTGCGGGAGGCGTCCCGCAGCGCGGCGCAGATCCCGCTCGGCGGCCCGATGGAGGGCTTCGCGGTCCCGCTGATCGCGCGCGGGCAGCGGCTCGACACCCTGACGGTGGGCCGGCACCAGCGGCACCGGCACGACCCGGACGAGATGGCCGTCCTGGAGGACGTAGCGCGGCGGGCCGCGCTGGCGATCGAGAACGCGCGGATCCACGCCGAGCGCCGACGGGTCGCGCAGACGCTCCAACAGTCCCTGCTGCCGCCCGTCCTGCCGGTGGTGGACGGTATCGGCTTCGCCGCCGAGTACGTACCCACCGGTGACCACGCCGAGGTGGGTGGCGACTTCTACGACGTGGTGCCGCTGCCCGACGGGCGCTGGCTCGTGGTGATCGGCGACGTCTCGGGCAAGGGCGTTCAGGCGGCGGCGGTCACCGGCCTGGTACGCGACGTGATCCGGGTGCTGGTCGGCGACGGCAAGCCGCTGCCGGAGGCGCTGGCCCGGCTCAACGAGACGCTTGTCGAGCGGGGCGGTGGCCGATACTGCACGTTGGCCCTGGCGGCGGTCGGGCCGGGCGACGGCGACCACCTCGACGTCTCGCTGCACCTGGCCGGGCACGACCGGCCGGTGCTGCTGGCCAATGGAGGCGGTGCCCGGTTCGTCGGCATCGGGGGCACGGCGCTGGGTCTGCTCGACGCCATCACCTCGCCGACGGCGGAGATCACGCTCGCGCCGGGCGACTCGCTGATCTTCTATACCGACGGGGTCACCGAGCGGCGGCGCGGCCGGGAGCTGTTCGGCACCGATCGGCTGCGGGACGCGGCCGCGCCACTGGCCGGTTACTCCGCCGACGTGGTCGCCGCGCGCCTGCGCGCCGCCGCGATCAACTTCTCGGTCGAGCCACCCCGGGACGACATCGCGGTGCTGGTGCTACGCAACGATACGGCCTGACCGACTTTCCCATGCCTGCCTTGATCAGAGGACACGGCTCTGGCCGCACCTTGCGCGACCTCGCGGATCGGTTCCGTAACATTCGGTTCGGTTTCCTCATCCGTTCAGACCCCGTCGGATAACCTCTCTCCTCACTGCGAGCTGACCAATGCACGGGGAGACACCGGATGCCGGAGATCGCCGGAACAGGTTGCGTCGAGAACCTGTTCACCTGGGTCCCGACTGGCCAATGGTTCGGCCTGGGCAACGCGGAGATCCCTGACCCGGTGCTGCACGCCGCGCGGCTCCCGGAAATGCACCAAGTCCATATCGATGCGGCCGTGCTCGACGCGGTGATCGCCAACGACATCTTGCGCGGCCAGCCGCAGAGCGTGATCGACCGGATGGTGTACGTACCGGCGGAGCCCACTCTCGACTGGACTGTCGCGGTCAGTCGTGCCGATGCGCTTGGCCTGCCGGTCCTCGTCCGTGACGCGACGTTCGACGTGCTCGACCCACGGGTCCAAAAGCTTGTCGACGGCAGCGGCGTAGTGCTGGTAACGCCCGCCCCTGGGAAGGCGGCGAAGACCACCCTCACCCCGCCCGTCACCGACCGCGCACCCCGTTGGCTGCGTGCCAAGCCACGTGCCGCGATGAACGAGACCCAGCTGCGGCAGCTGAGCCTTGACGTACTTAAGGTAGTCGCCTCGCACGGGCCGACAGACGACCCGAATCTGTGCACCGTGCTCCTGCGGGCCCTCCGGGACGAACTCTTCCCCAGGGGCTTGCTGCCGGAGAGGGCGCGCGATGACATGCGAGTGGGCACCTGGCGCGGCGAGGTCGAATTCTCCGCTGCCAGCAGGTGGGGGCGGGCAGCCTCCGTCGAGGAGATCATCAAGGCGCTGAAAACGCTGGAAGCGGGAAGCACAGCATTCGTCCTAGTTGATCGGGCATTCGGAAAAGGCCACGCGGTCGCGATGTACAAGCTGGCCGACGGCGAGCTGCGGTGGGTTGACCTGTCCGGATCGGAGGGTGCCAAAGTCATCCCGGTGGCCGGGCCGGCGGAACGCCTAGTGGGTGCCCACCCGACCGAGGGTGGGGTGGCGCTTCGCGTCCTGATCGCGAACGCCGAAGGACGCCGTGTTCCCCTGTCAGACTCGATGCAATCGACATCAGCAGCCCAAGCACTAATTGGTCCACCGATAAACCGGGAATACGCAGGCTCCGCCCTGGTCGCCACCTTCAGCAACAGAATCACCTTCGACGGAGCGGCAGCCCACAGCAACGAAGGCGGAGAAATACTGGCGTTGCACGAACCCAGCGGATCCAAGATCGTTACTCAGGGCGCAACCATCGATCTCCCCGTGGTGCCGATGCGACGAGGCAGGGATATGCGTCCGACACCCAACGCCCAGACGCAGAAAATTCCCGTCGTAAACCTCAGCTTTGTTAGCGACAGGCTGCGCAATGTCGAGCAGGAGGACGCATACCATGAGCCGGAGGCGGCAACCGAAGCCCTCCAGCAAATTGAGACCCGACTGGCTGGTCTCACCTTCCAGAACAGCGGCCGTCAGCCAATCCGGCCCCTGACGGAAATCCTCTCCGGGCAGGGATTCACGTTCACCGAACTGGGCAAATTGGCTCGTGTCGGAATATGGAGACCAGAGGGTGAATACCACGCGAGGTCCAGCTTTGAAGTGGGGGTAAGCACCGACGGCCTCTACCCCTTTTTAAAACAGGTGCTACGCACGACGCAGCGAGCGGCGGCAGCTCGGCACCTGAAGGACGGCCTGTCGCTCGGAAAAAAACTAGCCGCCCGATTCTTTGGGTGGCGTGAGTTCGGTCCAGACCTTTCTCCAGAAATCCTGCAAGATTTGCCGGAATCAGACGAACGCCTCGACGGGTATCGCCCGGGGCGCGCGCTGGCCGGCTACGTAGCGCTTCTCTACTCCCATGCAGCCGCTTTGGCAACAGATAAGATTCCATACCCGGAAAAGGTTGCCGCCCTTTCCGGTACAGCCATTTACGACATCCGTGACAGACTGCCTGTGGAAACACAGGCTTATCTGGAATTCGATCGCCAGTTTATCGTGGAAGCCTTCGAGCGTAGGTCCAAACAGGCGATCGCGGAAATCGAAGAGGTTGCCAACGTCTTAAATCCCAAAGCAGGGATCTATTTTTCCGACGGGCTCCCGGCCGGCAATGCACACAAAGCGCCGCCGAGCCCCACGGATACACACGATGTCCAGAACGGAATGCTGCCACTCATCCTACTCACTGTGGCATCCGATGGCGACCGCGGGCACCAAAAAAGCGTCGACGACATGCTGCGCGAGCATGCGGAGCTCACCAAAATCGCCAGGCACGAGTTTGATGAGCAGATCAACGCGTTCACTTATTCCGGACCGGCGATCGACGATTCGGTGTCTGCTTATGACGCGACGCCCGAGGAAACACCGATCTTCGAGGGCGGGGAAGCGGCACACGCCGCCGAGTGGGGCAACCTTGCGCGACACCGTCACTCCCCCGAAGATCCGCAACGCCTCACACGCGGGCTCCTCGCGCGCGAGTTCCCGACGTCGCGCCTCAATTTCTTCCGTGGGGAGCACTATCTTGGTCCGGGCGAGCAGCAGCTCATCACGAGTCTCGTCGCACGTGTCGTCGATATCGCTGCCCGAACCGGGCCTCTTGAACTGCACATCGAGGCTGGCGGCGTCGGGAGGCACCCAGCGCTGGCGGCACTGACTGGGGACGCTGCCGAGCGGGCGTCCGTGACCGGGAGGAACCGGGGAGAAAACATCGCCCAGTCACTCCAACCCCACTTCGACGGGCAGTTGGCGTTGCGCAGTCTCCGCCCGGAGGCAGTAAGGCTGGTGGTGCACAACCGCGGCGCGGGGCCGTCAAGCGCGCCCAACATCCAATTGAAAACATCCGAGGATCATCGAGCGGCCTTCGTTTGGCTGCTACCGCAGGTGTCCCCTGGCCCTGCCGCCGAAGCCGCGACTCCGCGCGAGCTCTTCGACGAGATGAACAACGCGATGGTCACGCGGGGCCTTCCACCGCGGACTCACGCTGACATGCTGGCAGCTCTGGCCGCACCTGGGCAGCCGTTCCGACAGAATGATCTAGAGGTGGTGCTGCGATACTTCGCCGAACCCGTCGCTGGACCCACGGTCGAATCATCGGTGCTACAGAGCGGCGCGGATCAGCATCACCCGCAGGGCGAGCGTGCGGTCGCCGAAGTCCAGCACGATCTCCCCGCACCGCACGAAGTGAAGCCGAGCATCGGCGGGTTGTACGACCTTTTGACGCACGTGCGTGCCATGACGAGTCGGCCAGCGGCGGCTCGTCACATCGAGGATGGACTGAGCTTCGGCAATGAACTGGCCGCCCGGTTCTTCGTGTGGCGGGAGTTGGGTCCGCAGGAAGTGGGAGTGACACGGCCGGGCGGCGCGGGAATCCCCGAGCGCCTCGGCAGAGATTGGGACGTGCGGCGGCTGGCTGGCTACACCGCTCTGCTCTACGCTCACGCGGCGGCGTTAGCGCAGAGTGTTATCTACGACGAGCAGCCCTCGCCGGATGACCTGCTAGCTGTCCAGTCGCGGAGCGCAATGGGCGACATACGAGACGAATTGCCGCGCGAGGTGCGGGCCTATCTGGCGTTCGACCGCAAGTTCATCACGGACACCTTCCTCAGCAAGTCCCAGTCGACAATTACCGAGCTCGAAGCAACGCGGGTGCAGGGAATCGGCCGGCAGTATCGTCAGCGCAGTGGGCCAAAAGCCGGCACTTTCGTCGTCTTCGCTACCGTACCGGTCCACACCGGCGGCCATGCAGACCTGCAGTCCGAGTCCGAAACGTCACGCCAGCGCCACCCCTCAGCCCTGGACTATCTGATCCGAGGCTTGGACTCTGATTCGGCCCCGGCATCCAGCCACTGGCCCGGTTTCAACGTCAGTCCGGGCGGTGCCACGAGCTTCGACCGTGACGGTGAACTCGCGCGCTTCGTCGTGGAAGTATCCGCCGACAGCAACGGGTCGACGACTGAAGACCTGCGGCAACTTCAGCTAGCTGAGCTGAACGACCTCGTCGAGGACGCAGCCCGGAACGACCTGCTTGATCAACGGCAATTTGTAGTCGACCGCGACAATGGCCAGCTTTTGGCCGATATCAGTGGCGCAATCGCTGATGGCCACACCAACGGGCATGTCAGGCTGGGATCCAGTGGGGACGCCAGCAACTGGGACGGGCGGCGTTTCGAAGCTGGGCTAAATCTGTTCGGTCCCGCCCGGCACACCGAGCCGTGGTATCGCATCGGGGAGTTCGCCGAAACCCGTGGTCGGCCGCTGGTCGGTCTCGTGCCGGACGACGAGGCAGGTACGAATTTTGGGACAGCGGAACGTGTGCTGAGGTCAAGTCTCGAGGACGACTTGTTACCCCACAACAGCGTGATCGTCGTCCTGGGGCGCAGCGCGAAGATCGATGATTTGCTCGCCGACCGTGGGCTGACGGTCATCCGCCGGGCCGAGTCAGCGGCTCAGGTAGAGCCGGTCCGATTCCATCCGCGAAACGGATGGAACAGCAGGATCGGTTGGGAGATCACCACACCGACTGGCTCGACCAATGGTTTCGGAGCCCTCTTGAACAGCTGGACGATCGAGGCGACCTTCGACGAACTGCACCTGCTTCCCAGTGTGACGGCGGAGGCTGGTTTATCAAGGGCGAACGACTGGCTGACCGGCATCAGCCACCGGCACGCCAGCCGCGACGACGAGGGACGCCCGACAAGAGACGAGTCCCGACCACTTACCACGCCGACGGTCGTCCACGCTTTCACGCCGGCCGAACCTTCGACAATCGACGAACAGGTGGTGGCACCCGAGGCACCATCACACCGAAGCGTCGAAGAGGATGCACTTTCCGGCAACTTCCGGTTGCCGCCAGGCAGCCACGCGGACAGCGAAAAGGCCGACCGTCTCTTCTGGGTCGGCCCCCAACCAATACTCACAACGCAGAATCGGCTCCGCCGAGCAGTCGATGAGCCCGGTGCTCCGGTCATCTTCCTCGGCGGCAACCGAGGTGCGACCACATCGGATGATGACCTGCGCGACCTTCGACGTCTGGTCCAGCAGTTCGCCCTCAAGAAGCAGCAACCTGTCGTGGTGACCGAGATATCGCTCAGCCGTGAGCTAACGGACGTCTCGGAAACGTACGGCGTCAGCCTCGTGCATCGCGTCCCCAAAGCGCAGAACAGCAGCCTGGATCCGGTCTGGGTGGTGCGTGGCAGCGACGGCGTCTCCGACGGCGGGGAGGTTTACCTGACCGCGCTACTGCTTAACAGGGCAGCCGAGCGTGCAACGCCGACCGCCGACAGGACCAATCCTGCCGTCGTCCGACTACTACTGGCACCGGACCGGGCTGCGACGTTGGACGTGCTCAACACCAGCCGGGACGAACTCAACAGTCAGCAGGCCCGTAACGATCTGGCAACGATCGTCGAACGAGTCGGCAACGAAGACTCCTGGTTCCGTGGGTTCACCCCGCTGCTGGGCGAACTCAACGCGGCGGGCACGGCGGAAATCGTGCTCGATTACCAGGAAACGTCGGACGTGACAGCCCGTAAACACCTATTGATCGGCGGCCAGGGCCGGGAAATCCCCGTCACCCAGCGGGTGAATCTCATCGCGGATTCTGGCCACGGGGCTGCTGGCGCGAGCAAGGTCATGGAGGCGGTCAACATCATGTTTAGGCAGGGCGTGAACGAAGCGGTCGGGCATCTACTGAAGGCAGGCAGCCGTCTGGATGTCGACGATAGGCAGAGCTGGGTCGACGCCATCACGGATCTCGCGAGGCAAAATGCCGCAAGGAATGCCGAATTCGTCCAGCTCGCCAACGCCGTCCTTGAGTGCTGACCGGTCGACCCGTCCGGCGTCACAGGTCGCCGGGGAAGCGGCCGGGAGCGAGGCGACGCTCCGGGTCGAGGTGTTCCTTGGCGGCACGGAGCGCGTCCAGGCCGGCCAACTCACCCCACAGGTCGACGGCCTGCCGGACCGCCGCCGGGGCGGAGACGACCACACAGCGGCCCTGCCGGGCCAGCAGCACCCCGCGGACGGCGGCCAGGATTGACGCCACCCGATCGGGTGGCACCGCACCGGGCAGCGCCGCGTGCACCACGCCCAGACCGGCCGACCCCCGCACCGGCACCGGGGTGCCGGCCGCGTCGCGCAACGCGTACACGGCGGCGTGCAGATCGCTGATCGGCACCTCCAGGCGCAGCGCCGTGTCGCCGGGCGCGAAGGGATAACGACGCCACCACAGCGGTGCCGAGTGGGCGACGGTCGCCTCGCCGTGCAGCAGGCCAACCAGCCGCTCGGCGCGTTCGTTGACCTCGGCCGGGCCGCCTTCGAGCAGCACCACGAGGCTGCCCGCCCGGGACGGTGCCCCGGATCGGCCGGACATCGACGGGTGGCGCTCACGGGCGGTGGCCGCCGGGTGGCCCGGCGGGTACACGGTGCGTGGCCGGGGCAGGCCACCGGGCAGGTCCAGCTCGATGGCGGCCGGTTCCAGGCGGGCCGCGAGGATCGACCGGATCAGTTCGTGGACCTCCAGCGGAGTCCACACCGGTCGGGACACCCAGAGCCGGCTGGCCGGCACCGGCTGCACCCGTAGGCTCGCCGAGACCAGCACGCCGAGCGCGCCCTGCGAACCGCAGAGCAGCCGGGCCAGGTCGAGCCCCGGCGCGCCGCCGCCGGCACTGACCAGCTCACCGTCGGCGGCCAGATAGCGTACGCCGACGAGCTGGTCGCACGGGCTGCCGTGCCGGTGTCGCAGTGGCCCCGCCTCCCCGGCGGCGAGCACCCCGCCGAGTGTCGCGCCCGGCGAGGGGGCATCCATCGCGAGCCGCTGCCCGGTGCGTTCCAGAGTGGCCTGTACGGCCCGCAGCGGAGTGCCTGCGCCCACCTCGGCCAGCGGGGCACCCACCGGCTCCTGGCCGATGCCGGCGAGCCGGCCCGTGTCGAGCATGATGTCGACCTGCGTCGGGGTCGCCCCCCAGTCGATCTTCGTACCGGCGCCGCGAGGCACCACCGCCAGATCGTGCGCGGCGGCCAGTCGCAGCACCTCGGCTGCGGCATGCGGACCTCCCGGTACCGCCACCCAACGGGCGGGCCGCCCCGCCACCTCGTCGGCCGGACCGGCGAGTCGGGCGAACGGCGGACCGCAGATCGCGGTCAATCGTCGGGTGATCTCGAGGGCTCCGGACCGGCCGAGGGAACTCGCTGCTGCCGCCATGGCGGCTATCGTACATGCGTTCGAATAGTGAGGTGGCGGGATTCGGGATGCCGCTGGTCCGGCACACAGGGTGAGCCGGCCGGTAACGTGGCCGCCGTGACCACCGAGACTGCCCCGCCCACGGCGAAGCGGGTGCCCACCGAGCGCACCCACCACGGCGACGCCGTCGTCGACGAGTACGCCTGGCTCGCCACCAAGGACGACCCGGAGACGATCGCCTACCTGACCGCCGAGAACGCGTACACCGAGGAGCGCACCGCGCACCTGGCCGCCCTCCGCACGGAACTGTTCGAGGAGACCCGCCAGCGCACCCGCGAGACGGACCTGTCCGTGCCCACCCGCAAGGGCGGCTACTGGTACTACACCCGGACGATCGAGGGCCAGCAGTACGGGGTGCACTGCCGACGTGCGGTCCGCGACGGCGAGTCCGACCCGCCGGTCAGCGCGGACGGCGCCCCGCTCGACGGCGAGGAGGTGCTGCTCGACGGCAACCTGCTCGCCGAGGGGCACGACTTCTTCTCGCTGGGCGCGTTCGATATCAGCCCCGACGGACGCTGGCTGGCGTACTCGACGGACTTCTCCGGCGACGAGCGCTTCACGCTGCGCGTCAAGGACCTGACCACCGGCGAGCTGCTGCCCGACGAGGTGCCCGACACGTTCTACGGCACCGCCTGGTCGGCCGACGCGTCCGTGCTGTTCTACGTGACGGTCGACGACGCCTGGCGGCCGAACCGGGTCTGGCGGCACACGATCGGCGCCGCGGCGGCCGACGACGTGGTGGTGCACCAGGAGGACGACGAGCGGTTCTGGGTCGGTGTCGAGCTGACCCGATCGGAGAAGTTCATCCTCGTCGACATCCACAGCAAGGTCACCAGCGAGGTGCTGGTGATCCCGGCCGGCAACCCCACCGGCGCGCCGGCCGTGATCGCGCCACGCCGGCAGGGCGTCGAGTACGCCGTGGAGCACCACGGCCACCGCTTCCTGATCCTGCACAACGACGGCGCGGAGGACTTCGCGCTGGCGTTCACCTCGGCGGACGCGCCGGGTGACTGGGTGCCGCTGATCGAGCACACCCCGGGCACCCGCCTGGAGGCGGTGGACGCGTTCGCGAACCACCTCGTGGTGTCGCTGCGCACCGACGGGCTCACCGGCCTGCGGGTGCTGCCGGTCGGCAGCGACGACGCGTACGACATTGACTTTCCCGAGCCGCTCTACAGCGTCGGACTGGACGCCAACCCGGAGTACCGCACCGGGCAGGTCCGCCTGCGCTACTCCTCGCTGGTCACCCCCGACTCGGTGTACGACTACGACCTGGTCACCCGGCAGATGGTGCTGCGCAAGCAGAAGCCGGTGCTGCCCGGCCCGGACGGCCGACCGTACGACCCGGCCGAGTACGAGCAGCACCGCGACTGGGCGCTCGCCGACGACGGCACGCGGGTGCCGATCTCCCTGGTCTGTCGGGTCGGTACGCCCCGGGACGGCTCGGCCCCCTGCGAGCTGTACGGCTACGGCTCGTACGAGGCCAGCATGGACCCGTGGTTCTCGGTGGCCCGACTGTCCCTGCTGGACCGGGGCGTGGTCTTCGCCGTGGCGCACACCCGCGGTGGTGGCGAGATGGGCCGGCGCTGGTACGACCAGGGCAAGATGCTGGCGAAGAAGAACACGTTCACCGACTTCGTCGCCTGCGCCCGGCACCTGGTCAAGGCCGGTTGGACGGCCAGCGACCGGCTGGTCGCCCGGGGCGCGTCGGCCGGCGGCCTGCTGATGGGCGCGGTCGCCAACCTCGCCCCGGACGCGTTCACCGGGATCGTCGCGCAGGTGCCGTTCGTGGACGCGCTCACCTCGATCCTCGACCCGTCGCTGCCGCTGACCGTCACCGAGTGGGAGGAGTGGGGCAACCCTCTCGAGGACCCCGAGGTGTACGCGTACATGAAGTCGTACACGCCGTACGAGAACATCGCGGCGGTGGACTACCCGGCGATCCTCGCGGTGACCAGCCTGAACGACACGCGGGTGCGCTACTCCGAGCCGGCGAAGTGGATCGCCCGGCTGCGGGCCACCGCACCACAGGGCGACTACCTGCTCAAGACCGAGATGGGCGCCGGGCACGGTGGCCCGAGCGGTCGCTACGACGCCTGGCGCGAGGAGGCGTTCATCAACGCCTGGATCCTGGACCGCCTGGGCCAGGCCTGACGGGCCTGATCACGCTTGATCCTGGATGTGGTGGCCTCGTGCGGTCGTCGAGGCCACCACATCCGGGAAACTGCGCGATCGGGCCGGCCTAGACTTCCCGGAGTGAGCGACGAGGCCGATGCGGACAACCCGAGCACGGCACGCCGCATGTCCGCGTGGATGATCCTGGGGGTGGTGGCCGCCGCCCTGCTCGTCTGCTGCTGCTCGGCCGCCGTCGGCCTGCTGCTCTCCTGGTCCGCCGGCCTCTTCCACGCCCAGACCTGACGGGCCGCCCAGACCTGACGGGCCGACCCGACCTGACCGCACGACCCGACCTGACCGCACGACCCGACCTGACGGGCCGACCCGACCTGACCGCACGCCCCGACCTGACCGGCCGAACCGACCTGACCGCACGCCCCGACCTGACCGCGCTCCCCGGTCAGCCGCGTTCGGCGCCGACCAGCGCCGCGACCTCACCGGTACGAACCATGCGCTGCCAGCGCAGCCGATTGCCGATCAGCGCGGTCACCACCGACTGCACCACCACCAGATACATCACCTGCCGGTAGACGACCTGCTGGAACGGCAACGCCCACAGGGGCCCGTACCGCTCCCCGTCCAGCCGCAGCGCGTACCCGGCGGTGGCCGCCTGTAGCACGAGCAGGCCGGCCCAGGCCAGGGCCAGGGTCGACCACGGCAGGAAGAGCAGGCCGTGCACGGCGAAGACGTCGACCGCCGGCGCGCTCAGCGGCAACACGACCTGACGGCGCAGTACGTCGAGCACCTGTGGGGTCCAGCGCGGGTCCGGCCCGTCGTCGAACGTCAGCGCGATGGTCCGATCCGGTACGGGCCGGCTGACCGGCTCGTCTCCGTCCAGCCGCAGCACCGGCCCGCCCGCGCTGACCCGGGCTGGTACGCCCGCGCCGGAGCCCTCGGCGGCCGAGGCAGCCGCTGGTCGTGGGCACGCTTGAGCTCATAGCCGTGCCGACTCCCCCCGGCGAGCAGCCCAAGCAGGACATGCGGCGTAGACACCCACCGCACTATTCACCCAGCGAATACCCACGTCAACACCCATCCATCCACCCGCCCCGGCCCCACCCCCCGGCCCACCCTCGCCCCGGTGATCAAGAGGTTCACGTCACCAGAAGGGCGAAATTTGCCGCAAACCTCTTGATCACCGGGCAGAAGAGGTCCCGGAGGGGGCCTCGGGGGCCGTTAGCGGCGGCGGAGGACTACTACGGCCACGTCGTCCTGGATCTTGTGGGGGGCCAGTTCCACCAGCAGGCGGGCGCAGAAGTCGTCCAGGTTCTCGTCCACGGTGGCGGCCACCGCAGCCAGCGCGGCCAACCCCTCGTCGATGGTGGCGTCCCGGCGCTCGATCAGCCCGTCGGTGTAGAACACCAGAGTGGCACCGGCCGGCAGGACGAACTCCAGGTCGGCCGGTCGCGGCGCGCGGACGCCGAGCAGGGGTGCCGAGTGCTGCACGAACTCGGTCGAGCCATCGCGGTGCAGCAGCGGCGGCAGGTGGCCGGCGCTGGCCAGCCGGACCCGGCCGCTCGGCGGGTGCAGCAGCAGGACGCAGAGCGTGGCCAGTTCGTCCGGCAGCAGGGTCCGCATCAGCTCGTTGACCCGGTGCAGGATCTCCCCGGGTTGGTGCCCCTCGACGGCGTACGCCCGCACCGCGTGCCGCAGCTCGGCCATCACGGTGGCCGTGTGCAGCGAGTGACCGGCCACGTCGCCGATGGCCAGCAGAAGGTGGCCGTCCAGCATCACCAGCTCGTAGAAGTCGCCGCCCACCTCGGTCTGGGCGCTGGCGGGCTCGTAGCGCACCGCGAGGTCCAGTCCGGCGACCGTGGGCAGGCTGCGCGGGAGCAGGCTGCGCTGGAGGGTGACGGCGATCCGGTGCTCCTCGTCGAAGGAGCGCTGGGCCTCGACCGCCGCCGCCACGGCCTGGGCGAGCTGCACGAGCACCGGCGTCCGGGCGGTCTGGGTGGCGGTGGGGACCACCACGTAAAGCGGCGCCCGGTCCTCCCGTAGCCGGGCGGCGGCCACGGTCACCGAGCCGTCCGCGGGCCAGGCGAGCAGCCCCCAGTTCGCCGGGGGCTCGACCCGTACGGTGGCGCCGGTGGGCACTCCGGTGTCGTCGACGATCCACGGCATGATGGCGGCCTCGGCACCGGGGCCGGCGCAGACACCCGCGATGCAGTCGCCGTCGAACGTCTCGGCGATCACGGCAGCGGGGCTCTTGAAGATCTGCGCGGCCCCCTCCGCCGCGACTTCGAGCAGCCGCGCGAAGGTCGACGCGGCGTGCACCGCGACGGTGGTGTCAGCGAGGCCCAGCAGCCGCTCGGCGAGCAGTTCGGCACGCTTGCGGGCCTGGTAGTAGCGCAGGACCGCCCGGGAGGTGGCGATCAGCTCCTCCGGCTCGATCGGCTCGGCCAGGTAGGCGTCCGCTCCTCGGGTCAGCCCCTGGGCGCGGTCGGCGACGTCGACAGCGTGCGCGGAGACGTGGATCACCGGCATCACCGGGTGTGCCGCCTTGATCCGTTCGCACACCTCGTAGCCGCTCAGGTCGGGCAGCCGGACGTCGAGCACCACCAGGTCGATCCGGTCCGTCTCGACCCGGGCCAGCGCCTCGGTGCCGCTCTCCGCCTCGAGGACGGTGTACCCGGCCCGGGTGAGCCAACTGACCAGCAGGTAACGCTTGGTACGACTGTCATCGACCACCAGGACGGTCGCCGGCCCGCCGTCCACCGTCACGCTCCGCCGATCGGCAGGGAGACGGTGAATGTGCTGCCCCGGCCGGGCTCGCTGGCCAGCTCCAGCGTGCCCCCGAGCAGGGTCACCAGCCGCCGGGCGTACGGGAGGCCGAGGCCGGTACCGCCGACCCGGGTGGCGCCCGGCACCTGGTAGAACTCCTCGAAGATCCGATCGTGCAGCTCGGCCGCGATGCCCGGGCCGGTATCGCTGACCTCGAAGCTCCACCAGTCGTCGCGGCGTTGGGCGCGCAGCCGTACCTCGCCGCGCTCGGTGAACTTCAACCCGTTGTGCAGCAGGTTGCGCAGCACCTGCCCGAGCAGCACCTCGTCCGTGCGGAGCACGGCCGGCACGGTCGGCTCCTCGACGGTCAGCTCCACCCCGGGCCGCCTGGCCAGCGCCCGCATGGTGCCGCGCAGTTGACCGAAGACCGGGCGCAGGTCCACGTCCGCCCAGTCCGGCTCGATCCGGCCGGACTCGGCCTTGGCGAGATCCAGCAGTTCGTTGACCAGCCCGAGCAGATCCTCCGCCGAGGAGCGGATGAGGCCGACCTGGCGGACCTGTTCGGTGGTGAGGGGGTCGGAGGAGGAGTCCGCGAGCAGGCGTCCCAACCCGATGATCGCAGTCACCGGGGCGCGCAGTTCGTGGCTCACGTTGGCCAGGAACCGGCTCTTCGACTCGCTCGCGGCCCGCAGTTGAGCGGACTTCTCGTCCAGCTCGGCGTAGAGGGCGACCACCCCCCGGTTGGTCTCCTCCAGCTCCTCGGTGAGCTGGTTGTAGAGCGCCAGCACGCCACGGTTGGTCTCGGCCAGCTCCTCGTTCAGCACGGCCAGCTCGTCGCGCTGGCTGCGCACCTCGTCGAGTGCCGCGATGAGCTGCCCGTTCTGCACGGTCAACTCGTCCAGCGCGCTGGCCGGGGCGGTGTGGCCGAGTTCGGCACGGAACTCGGCCAGTCGCTCCGGGGTCGGCGTCGGGGCGTTCGCCGGGACTCTGCGGGACATCCTTACGACCGTAACCCCCTCGGTGGTCGTGACGCTCAGGGTGTCGACCAGGCGGGACACCTCACCGGACTGCGGCTCGTACCGGCCGTCGGGGAGGGGGCCCACCGGCGCCAGGTCGGCGCGGAGGTGGAAGCGGCCGTCGGGTCGCCCGTCGATGTGGAAGGTGACATCCGCGCCGCCGGTCATCCGCAGCAGGTCCCGGGCGACCTCACTGAGCGCCGTGGCGATCCGCACCTGGTCCTGGTGTTCGAGGCCGACCACGCCGGCCACCTCGCGGCCACGCTGACGGATGACGAAGATGTCCTGTTCGACGCGCAACGCCATCTGCAGCAGTGGCGCCGCAGCCGGGTCGAGGCTGTCGAGGCTCATGCCCACGGCCTCGCCACCAGGACGCAGGCGTCGTCGCGCCGCACCCCGGCGTCGCGCAGCAGGGTGGCCGCCATCACCAGCGGGGACCGTTCGGCGATGCCGGGATAGTCGGCCATCCGCCAGCGGTCGACGACGCCGTCGCTGTGCATGACGAGCCGGGCGCCCGGCCCGAACGGGTAGTCGTAGCCTCGCACCGTCGGCCGCTGGTGCCCGGCGATGCCGGGCAGCGACACCAGCCCGCGGCGCTGGCCGTCACCGTCGACGATCACACCGGTGATGTTGCCGAGGCCGGCGTAGTGCAGCACGCCGGTCGCCAGCTCGGCGACCGCGAGCGCCGCGCCACGGGTGTGCGACATGCTCCGGTGCAGGTGGCTGACCACCGCCGCCGGTGAGCCGGCCGGCGCGTTGCGGAAGGCGGCGAGCGCGGCCTCGGCGGCGGCGGCGGCCAAGGGGCCGTGCCCCAGACCGTCGCTGACGAGCACCTGGTGCCTGCCGTCGGCGACCCGGACGGCGTACCCGTCACCGCTGACCGTCTCGCCGATGATCGGCCGGGTGAGGCCGCCGGCCCAGGACGGTTTCGCCGGTTCGGCCGGCCAGACCTGGACGGCGAAGACGGTCCCCTTGCCGGGCAGGGAGTACCCGTCGAACCAGCTCGCCTGCCGGACGATGGCGCCGAGGCCGATGCCGAGCGTGCCGGTGGTGGAGTGGCCGTCCCGGGAGGAGACGGTGAGGTCGGCCATGCCGGGCCCGGAGTCGATGGCGATAAGCTCCACGCCGGCCTGCCCGGCGCGGCGGACCGGCCGCAGCAGCAGGACACCGTTGTCGGCGTGCTTGACGAGGTTGCTGGTCAGCTCGGCGGCGACGATGGCCAGGTCCGCGATGCGGGCCGCACCCATCTCCAACTGCTCGCCGAGGCGTTCGGCCGCGCGTCGTACGGCGCTGGCCGCGCTGCTGGCCTCCACGCGGAACCAGATGCCACTGTCGGTGACCGCGTCCCCGTTCACCGGGACCACTTGGTGACCGTGATCCGCGTACCGGTCTCCGCCGATGTCTCGATCTCGAACTCGTCGACCAGACGACGGGACCCGCTGAGGCCGAGGCCGAGGCCGCCGCCGGTGGTGTAACCGTCAGTCAGGGCAAGGTCGAGGTCCGCGATGCCCGGACCGGAGTCGGCGAAGACGATCCGCAGGCCCTTGCGTCGGCCGTTGTCGACGGTCGTGACCTCCACGGTGCCGCCGCCCCCGTACACCAGGGTGTTGCGGGCCAGCTCGCTCGCCGCGGTGACCACCTTGGTCTGGTCGACCAGTGAGAGCTTGACGGCGACCGCCACCGCGCGGACGAGTTGCCGCACGCGGACCACGTCCTCGTCGCTGCGGACCGACTGCGCCTGCGGGTGGCCCAGGTCGATGCCCGTGGTCACGGCCTGGCCGTCTCGGCGTCCGGATCGTCGTCGAACTGGTGGTCGAACTGGTCGGCGTTGGCCGCCGCGATCAGCTCCATGCCGCGTTCGACGTTCAGCGCGGTACGGATGCCGTTCAGCGACAGCCCCAGTTCGACAAGTGTGATGGCGACGGCGGGCCGCATGCCGACCACAACCGTCTCCGCGTCGAGGACCTTGGAGATCGACGCGATGGTGGAGAGCATCCGACCGACGAACGAGTCGACGATGTCCAGCGCGGTGATGTCGATGATGACGCCGTGGCAGCCGGTGGCCACGATCCGCTCGGCGAGATCATCCTGAAGCTGGACCGCCGTCTGGTCGGACATGTCGAGCTGGATGGAGACGAGCAGGATGTCACCGATCTTGAGGATCGGTACGCGCTCCATCAGGCGTCCCTGCGTGACTGACGGCGGGCGGTCTCGACCCCGGTGAGCCGCAGCACGTGGCGCAGCGCGTCGGCGAGGCTGGCCTTGGTGGCGATGTCACCGAATTCGATGCCGAGCGCCACGATCGTCTGGGCGATCTGCGGCCGAATGCCGGAGATGATGCAGTCGGCGCCCATCAGTCGGGCGGCCACCACGGTCTTCAGGATGTGCTGGGCGACCTGGGTGTCCACGGCGGGGACGCCGGTGATGTCGATGATCGCGTACGGGGAGCCGGTGTCGACCAGGGTCTGCAGGAGTCGCTCCATGACCACCTGGGCCCGGGCGGAGTCCAGGGTGCCGACCAGCGGGACGGCGACCACGCCCTCCCAGAGCTTGACCACCGGGGTGGAGAGTTCGAGGAGTTGCTCGGCCTGGTCGGCGATCAGGCTCTCGCGGGTGCGTACGAAGCTCTCGAAGGTGAACAGGCCCAGCTCGTCGATCAGCTTGGAGTAGGCGACGAAGTCGTGCAGCGCGGTGGCGGCGCTGGACTCCTGGAGCAGTTCGGCCAGCACGTCCTTGAGCGCGAAGACGCTGATCGTCGTCTCGGTGGCGGAGAAGCCCTGCCGGGCCCTGCCCCGGGACAGGTCGGAGAGCGCGGCGCGCAGCTCGGCGCCGCTCTCGGCGGACAGGTCGAAGCTGCCCTGCTCGGCGACGCCGATGATTGCCCGGTGCAGGTCCTCGACCTGCCGGCGCAGCTCGGCGTGGCTCAACCGGCCCCGTAGCGAGCCGGCAACGATGTCGGTCCACCGCTGCGTGACCTGCTCGGCGTGCCCGCCCAGCAGTGCGGCGAGCCGACCACTTTCCTCGGCGTTCAACGCCATCGTGAAACCCCCTCGACCTGGACCGGCCGGACTCTATCACCGGGCCTGCACAACTACTTGCCCCGTAGCAATGGAATGACGATGACCACCGGATGCCGGCTCCCGTTCGGCGCAGGACCCCGGTCGTGGGATACCGTTCCCCCGATAACAGGAGGTCTGGCGAATGTCCCTGACGGTGCACACGGAACAACGCGGCGACGTGGTCGTCGTGTCGGTCGCGGGCGAGCTGGACATGGCAACCGCACCGCAGTTGCAGGACCAGATCACCGACCTGCTCGACAAGGGCCGCAACCGGCTGGTGTTCGACCTGGCGGAGGTCTCGTTCTGCGACTCGACCGGTCTGTCGGTGTTCGTTCGCGCCAAGAACAGCTGTGACGAGGCCGGCGGTGTGGTGCGGCTGGCCGCCCCGCAGCGAGGGGTGCTGCGCATCCTCGAGGTGAGCGGGCTGGTCGAGGTGCTGCACACCTACCCGACGGTGGACGAGGCAGTCGCCGGCGAGCCGACGTCGGCCTCCTCCTCCTGACGACTGCCGTTGCTCACTCGTCCTCGATGTAGCGGGGGCGGGCGATCGCCAGGCCCGCCGCCGTCTGCACGACGAGCGCGCCCAGCAGGAACCCGATCGGCGCCGTCCAGCCGCCAGTGATCTCGTAGAGGATGCCGACCGTCAGCGGGCCGAGGGCGGCGATCACGTACCCGGTGCTCTGCGTGAACGCGGAGAGCGCGACGGTCCCCTCGGCGGTGCGCGCGCGCAGGCCGAGGGTGGCCAGGATCATCGGGAACGTGCCCTGGCCGATCGCCAACAGGATCACCCAGAGCAGGGCGCCACCGTGCGGGGCGACCGCCAGCCCCAGGTAGGCCAACGCCGACGCGACGGACAGCCAGATCACCAGTGGGCGCAGGGTGGTCAGCCGGCCGGCCATGGCGGGCATCAGCAGCGCGATCGGCACGCCGAGCGCGGTCACCCCGGCGAGCAGCAGTCCGGCCGACTCCGGCTGGTAACCAGCGTCCCGGAACAGCTGGGCCAGCCAGCCCATGACCGCGTACCCGCTGAGCGACTGCGCCCCGAAGTACACGGCCATCGCCCAGCCCAGGCGGGTCCGTGCCGGCCGCACCCGGGTCGGCGCGGCGGCGGCGCCCGTCGGGGTCGCACGCCGCGCGTCCGCCCGGGTCCGCAGCGCCAGCGGCACCCACGGGAGTACGGCCACCGCGGCCAGCACGGCCCAGATGCCCAGCCCGGCACGCCAGGAGCCGAAGGCGTGCGCGATCGGCACTGCGGCTGCCGCGGCGACCGACGTCCCGAGGGTCAACGCCATCGTGTACGCCCCGGTGACCAGGCCGGTGCGGTGCGGAAAGTGCTGCTTGACCAGCATCGGCATCAGGATGTTGGCGACCGCGATGCCGGCCAGTGCCAGCGCGCTGGTGAGCACGAAGATCCAGGCGGATTCGGTCGCCGCCCGGAGCACCTGGCCGACGGCTAGGACGATCATGGCGACCACCAGCACCCGGGCGGGCGCCACCCGCCGGACCAGCCACGGGGTGAGCGCGCCGAGGCCGGCGAACGCGATGGTCGGCAGGGTGGTGACCAGGCCGGCCATGGCTCCGGAGAGCCCGAGCCCGTCGCGGACCTCGTCGAGCAGGGCGCCGAGGCTGGTGACCGCAGTGCGCAGGTTGAGCGCGACCAGCAGCATCCCGACCAACACGAGCGCGCCACCGGTCGCCGGGTGCGTCCGCCGGCCCGCGGGCTCGTTCCCCGGGCTGGTGTCGGCGACGGTGGAAGGGGGTGGGGCCGGAGCGGCGACGGGTGGCAGGCTCATGACCGTTAACCTACAATCATGGGATGAATTTGGGACCGGTGATGTAACCAATGCCACCCTCGGTCGATCCCCTCGCCACATCGCCGGTGCCGCCCCGCGGCCACCGGGTCCGGCAGACCATCGAGCAGCTCCGGGCCCGAATCCTGGGCGGGGAGTGGCCGGTCGGCGGCCGCATTCCCACCGAGCCCCAACTCGTCGCCGCGCTGGGCGTGGGGCGCAACACGGTCCGCGAGGCGGTCCGCGCCCTGGTGCACGCCGGAGTGCTCGAATGTCGGCAGGGCTCCGGCACGTACGTGGTGTCCACCGACGAACTCGCGCCGGTGGTGGCCCGCCGACTCGGCGACGACCGGATAGTCGAGGCCATCGAGGTGCGGCGCGCCTTCGAGGTGGAGGCCGCCCGGCTCGCCGCGCTACGACGTACACCGGCCGACCTGGCAGCGCTCGACGTCGCGCTCGCTGAGCGCGAAGCCGCCTGGCGCGGTGGCCGGGTCGACGCGTTCATCGAAGCCGACGCCGCGCTGCACACCGTGGTGGTCGCGGCCGCGCACAACGCCATGCTCGCCGAGCTCTACACCTCGGTCGGCACCGCCCTACACAGCACCCTCGCCCACGCGATGGGCGATGCGCTCACCCCCGAGCGCTACGTCGATCACGCCCGACTGGTCGAGGCGATCCGGGCCGGCGACCCCGGCATCGCGGCGATCGAGGCCTGCGCTTTTCTGGAGCTTCCCGCCGGGGCATAGGTTGTGCCGGACGGAAAACCGGACACCTCGGGAGTACGGATGCTCAAGGGCTTCAAAGACTTCATCATGCGCGGCAACGTCATCGACCTGGCGGTCGGCATCGTGATCGGCGCCGCGTTCACCGGCGTGGTCACCCAACTCACCAAGTCGTTCCTCGAACCGCTGATCAAGGCGATCGGCGGGGGCACTGCCCTGTCGGCCGGGAGGTGGAAGCTCAGCGAGGGCAACTACGTGGACTGGGCGGCATTCATCAACGCCGTGATCACGTTCCTACTCACCGCCGCGGTGCTCTACTTCTTCGTGGTGTACCCCATGAACAAGCTGGCCGAGCGGCGCAGGCGGGGCGAGGAGCCGCCGCCGGCAGCGCCGAGCGAGGAGGTCAAGCTGCTCACCGAGATCCGGGACGCCCTGGTTTCCGCCGGTCACACCACCCCGGGCCAGCAGCGCGGGGCGCTGGACGACGTGCTGGGCCGCCGCACCGAGCCGCCGGCGCCGCGCTGACCCGAACGGATGCACATCGGCCCCTGCGGGAATCCCGCAGGGGCCGCATCTTCTCGTACGTGTGTTCGATAGAGTCCCGCCATGGAGCAGCGAAAGCACTGGTGGAACGGGAAATGGGGGCGGCTGGCCCGACGGGACGTCTTCCTCCGGGTAGACGCCGATCGGTGGCACGTCGAGCAGCGGGCCGGCGGCGCCGAGGGCATTTCCCGGTTCTACGAGTACGGCAGCGCGGACGAGGCCGAGGAGACGGTCCGGGCGCTGCTCGACGGCTCGGGCACCTGGCGCGAGTTGTCCCCGCGCCCACCGGGCGGCTGGACTCTCCCCAACAGCTGAATGCGTGGCTCCGGAGGCGGCGTTTAGTGGCGCGCCGCCCCGGGAACCGCTGAGAGATGGACCAGCAGGACGAGCAGCAGACGACCATCTCGCGGATCACCACCGGGATGCCGGTGATCGACGTCGCCGGCACCGAGATCGGGACCGTGGACCTCGTCCAGCGGGGAGACCCGAACGCGGTGACCGTGCAGACCCCGACCGCCGACCCGGGCAGCAGCCTGGACGAGCTGATCGAGGCGACGGCGGTCGAGGAGCCGGACGTACCGGCCGACCTGGCGGCGCGTCTGCTGCACACCGGCTACCTGAAGGTCTCCACCGAGTCGGCCGACGGCGCCGTGTACGTCCCGGCCGACCGGATCGCCGCAGTAGCGGAGGGTCGGGTACGACTCGCGGTCGGCGTGGCCGACCTGCCGCCCGAGGAGTGACCGCCGGGTCAGCGATGTTGCGGTGTCCGGTCGGCGGGGATGGCATCACTTCACCCATCCGGTGTTGATCTCGCCGGGGCGGGCGAGACGGGCGCGGCGGGGCGGGGCGGCGACGCGAACACGTCACCGTCTTCACCGGGGTGCTGCGTGCCGGGCCGGCCGACGCACCACTGACCGCACCGGCCGGCGGTCACCTCCGCTGGGTCTCCGACGTGCCGCACACCTACGCGGCGGTGGGCGACGAGGAGGTCGCCGCGAGCCTGCTGCTGCGCTACCCCGGCGCTGAACCCGGCTCAGTCCACCGGGGCGGGCACCGGCAGCCGCCGACGTACCGCCCAGAGCGCCACCTCGGTCCGCGACGCCGAACCGGTCTTGCGCAGCAGATTCGACACGTGCACGGTGACCGTGCGTACCGAGATGCCGAGCGCCTTCGCGACCTGCTTGTTCGACATGCCCCTGACCAGGCAGCCCAGCACCTCGACCTCCCGGGCGGTCAACTCGACGTCGACCGCCTCCACCGGGCCGACCGGCGTACGCGGCCCGGGCAGCCGCCGCAGCAACGCGTCCGGCCCGTCACCGGCGTACGCGGCCAGCAGCTCGGTCAACGCGTACGGGTTACCGCCGGTGTGTCGCCAGACCGAGGTGACCAGCCGGTCCGACGGCCTGCCGTCCGCGTACACCTGGGTCAGCACCTCGGCGACCTCGACCGGGCGCAGTGGGCCCAGGTGTTGGCGGACGACGCCGCGTACCCCACAGAGGCGGGCCAACGCGCGGCTGGTGAGGTCCGGGGCCACCGCGTCGGCGGCCGGCCGGCTGGCGACGACCAGCAGCGCCGGCAGCTCGGCCACGGTGGCCAGCTCACCGACCAGGTTGACGCTGGCCGGGTCGAGCGCGTGCAGGTCGTCCACGACCAGTACCGCCGGGCCGGGGCCGACCAGCAACTGGACGGTACGCACGGCGAGGCGCAGCAGGGTGCCCGGGGCGTACCGCTCGCGGGGTGCGGTGGGCTGCTGGGCGAGCCACGCCAGCGCGTCGGGCGGCAGGGCCAGCGAGCCGGTGTCGCGGCCGGTGAGCACCGCCGCCAGCCAGTCGTACGGGGCCGGGCCGTGCACGCGGGCGGCACCCGAGAGCACCACGGACGGACGCGGCGTGAAGGCGTCCACCGCGGCGGCGACCAGCAGACTCTTGCCCACGCCGGCCGCGCCGGTGAGCACCGCGACGGTCGGCGCGCGGCGCTCGGCGGCCACCACGGCGGACCACGCCCGGTCGAGCTCGGCGAGCTCGCTGGCGCGTCCGACCATGGACACCGGCATCATTTCTCAACCCTACGCAGTAGTGCGTAGAGACGAAGGCGGGGTGTTCTTGGCAAGCTGACACCATGACGCTGATCCTCCGCTCGGCCATCCTCAACGACATCGGCCTGATCCGCACCAACAACGAGGACTCGGCCCTCGCCGGTGACCGCCTGATCGCAGTCGCCGACGGCATGGGTGGCCTGCCCGCGGGTGAGGTGGCGAGCGAGATCGTGATCCGCATCCTCGACGAGCTGACCCCACCCACCGAACCGGACGCGGCCGCGGACGCCCTCCGCGCCGTGGTCAGCACCGCCAACCAGCGCATCCACGCCGCGATCACCGTGGACCCGGCGCGCGAGGGGATGGGCACCACGCTCACCACCGCGCTGCTGGCCGGCGAGACGTTGGTGCTGGCCCAGGTCGGTGACTCCCGCTGCTACCTGCTGCGCGACGGGGAGCTGACCCAGCTCACCCGGGATGACACGTTCGTGCAGGCGCTCGTCGACCAGGGCACGCTCTCCCCCGAGCAGGCCCGGCACCACCCGCAGCGCTCCCTGGTGACCCGGGCCGTGCAGGGCGCGGACACCCCGCCCGCGGTCGGTGTGCTCACCGTGGTCCCCGGTGACCGGCTGCTGCTGTGCAGCGACGGGCTCTCCGACTACGTCGAGGACGACGCCATCGCGGCGGCGCTGGGCATGTACTCCGATCGCCAGCAGTGCGGCGATCAGTTGGTCAAGCTGGCTCACCACGCCGGCGCTCCGGACAACGTGACGGTCGTCGTCTCCGACGTCACCACCCGCTGACCGATCCGGCCAATCCGGTTGCTCCGCTCATCTCTACGGGTTGAAATGAGCGGATGACCATCCGCCGGGTGACCGCCGACGACCGCCTCACCACCAGCTTCCCGCTGGCCGCGTACGCGTTCGAGTCGTCACCGCTGGGTGCCGCCCGGGTCGGCCAGTTCCGTGACTACCTGCCCTACAACGAGGGCAACACGACGCTCACCGTCGAGGAGGACGGCGTCACGCTGGCCGCCGCCTCGGCCATTCCGATGCGGCAGAACCTGCGCGGGGTGGTGCTGCCGATGGCCGGCGTCGCCAGTGTGGCCACCCATCCCTTGGCCCGGCGCCAGGGCCACGTACGGACGCTGCTGCACCAGCTCCTCGACGAGATGCGCGACGAGGGGCACCTGCTGAGCGCGCTCTATCCGTTCCGGTCCAGCTTCTACGCCCGGTTCGGCTACGTGGGACTGCCCAAGCCACGCACGGTCACGTTCACCCCGGCCGACTTGGCGCCGCTGCTGCGCACCGACCTGCCCGGGGAGGTGGGCTGGGAGCGGATCGGGGCGGGCTACCCGCTGTGGCGCACGTTCACCGAGCAATGCCTGCGGCAACGGCACGGCTTCTCGGTCTTCCCGGACTACCGGGCGGTCGGGCTGCGTGACCGTGACGAGCACTGGTTGCTCACCGCCCAGGTGGACGGCGAGGTCACGGGCGCAATCGTCTACCGGATCGACGAGCACGGCGGCACGTTGCACGGCAACGAGCTGCTCGTCACCGACCCGCTCGCCCGGATGCTGCTGCTGCAGTTCTTCGCCCGGCACGTCGACCAGGTCGAGCGGGTCAGCGTCCAGGTCCCGCCGGACGAGCTGCCCGAACTGTGGCTCACCGACCTGGACGTGCACGTCGAAGCGCGGGTGGGCCGTCCCGCGTCGTCGGCGCCGATGGCCCGGTTCCTGTCGCTGGACGCGCTGCACGGGCTGCCTGCCGGGGCGGGACGGGTCCGCGTCGAGCTGACCGGGGACCGCTGGCTCGCCGGCACTCACCTGCTGGACGGCACGAGCGGCACCCTCGAGGTGGTCGCGGACGCCAGCGGCCGGACGCCGACCGCGACGCTCACCGCGGCGGGGCTCTCCGCGCTGGCGTACGGGGTGCTCGATGTGTCGGAGCTGCCGTTGCGAGGGCTGGGCGAGGTGCCGGCCGACGCCGCCGCCGAGCTGCGCGGCATCTTCGGGCGCGCGGTGCCGTACCTCTTCGCCGACTTCTGAGCAGGGTTTTGCCGCCCCGGCCCCACCGGGTACGGTCCCGGGAATGCCGGAGTGGTTACAAGCGGGCGGATGGGGACTGCTGGCCGGGTCAGCGCTGCTGATCGGGGCGGCGGTCGGCTGGTTCGCGCGGGTGCCCCAGCGGCTCATCGCCTCGGTCATGGCGTTCGGGGCGGGGGTGCTGCTCTCCGCCGTCTCGTACGAGCTGATCGAGGTCGCGCACGACCAGGGCGGCCTGCTGCCCACCGTGATCGGCGCGGCCGGCGGTGCGTGCGCGTACACCCTCGCCAACGTGGGCCTCGCCCGGCGCGGCGCACGGAGCCGCAAGCGCTCGGGCGGTCGGCAGCCGTCCGAGGGTGAGCATCCCGGGTCCGGGTCGGCGATCGCCGTGGGGGCGCTGCTGGACGGCGTACCCGAATCGGTCGTGATCGGCGCGAGCCTGCTGGCCGGCGGCGCGGTCAGCCTGGTCACGGTCGTGGCCGTGTTCCTCAGCAACATCCCGGAGGGGCTGTCCAGCGCGGCCGGCATGCGCCAGGCCGGCCGGACCCGACGGTACGTGTTCCTGTTGTGGACCGGGATCGCGCTGATCAGCGGGCTGGGACCAGTCGGACGGACCGCGGTTGATGTGACGAACAGCGAACCGGGCCGCATCCGGCTTGCCACCCGCAGGTGGAACAGGTGTGCAGCGTCCGGAACGCAGGACGCAGTCCAGTCACCCAGAGGCGAGGTTCTGACCGGCGGCCGTCCGGGCGGCCGGACTCACGGGGGTGGTGTCCGCGCACGACGGGCCACGCACCTCGACAACAACCCGACGCGCCGGCTCTTCAACCCCTCGACGAACCTCGCACTCCCACACCCTGACCACTCGCCAACCGGCCTCGATCAACTCGTTGTCGACCCGCTGATCACGGGCCTGGTTCGTGGCGATCTTCGTCCTCCACCTCTCGGCGTTGGGACCACGGAATCTGGAGGGTCCGTGCTGCGGACATCCGTGCCAGAAGCACCCGTTTACAAACACCGCAACGCGCGGACCGGGGAACACGAGGTCCGGCCGGCAACGGTTGAACAGGGTTCGCCCCAGGCGAAATCGGAGACCCAGTGCGTGTACGGCGCGGCGCAACGCCAATTCGGGTGCGGTGTCCCGTGTACGACGTCCTCGCAAATGAGATCCCTGGGCTGTGGCCACCCAGGCTCGAGAACCTTCCCGAGACGGCGGGGAGCCGCCGCCGTCGGCACTCGTCATCACAATCGCCTCCTCGGTATCTCGGTAGAGCGCCACCCCGGCTCCCCAGCCAGCTCTCACCCTGTTTACCAGTACCCGTTGGGATCAATCGACCGCGACGGAAGGCCCGGATGCAGCTCACTTCGAGGGCATACCTGGCGATCCCCCTGCGGTCGAGGCCCTCGGCTGCAGGGGAGACGACGCTGCCTGAGCCCTGGCTCGCCGCCTATCCCAACGATGACGCGGGCGCAGGTCGACGGCCAGGTGATTCTCGACGCCGTCGCGCTGGCGGTCTGGCTCTGGCCCGACGTTGAGAAGACGACGATTGATCGGGCCAGGTCCACGGCCCCGGTCCTAGATGCGGGCAATCGCTGGCGGATCTTTCCGGTCAGGCCGGGTGTCGTCCTATGCGGCCGTCGGCGCCGACAAGGATGGCCGAGGAGATCGCCGCGGGGGCCTGTCCGCCGCTGGTTGTGCCGGCGAGGTGGTGAACCAGCCACGAAACGGCAGCGGCCGGGAGGCGGCCACGGTCGCGCGCCGCTGCGGTCGCCGGGTTGTGGGTGGGGTGGCGGCTGGCCGTGCTGGCCGGGCGAGGTTCATGGCTCGGCGGCCGGTGCGGGCGGCGGCGCATATGCCGCGCTGGCCGGTGCACTGCAGGTTGCGGCAGTTGCCGTGGTTGTCGGGTTGGTGGGCGGCGGTGACGTCGAGGGCGAGCCGCCACAGGAGTGGGTCGGTCACATCGCCGGGGATCACGGCGAGCAGGCTGAGGCGTTCACGAGGCATGGTGAAGTCCCTTTCGTCGACGGTCACGTCGTCCGGCACGGACTACCGGGCGGACGGTGGACACGATCGACGCCCACCTTTGCCCAAAGATCAAGTCGCCTGGCCTTTCCGGCTTTCCGGCTGTCTAGGCGAAGGTTGTTGTGACGGTCAGCTACAACTGTCACCTTTCAGCGATAGTTGTCACCGAGGCTGATCCGCCACTCCGGGCGGTGGTAGGAATTCGCTGAAGATTGACCGCCGGGTTCCGCCGGCCGGAGTCGGCGGCAGCTCGCGTGAGGACGTTCGCCACTCACAGCGACTCACAGCGGCGTGCCGCCAGTGTGAGTGCGGGCGCGGGCGTCGCACAGCGTGGCTGACAGACTCTGACAGTCCCGATCGAGGCGGAGGTCGCTTCCGGTCGCCTCGGTGCGCCCGTAGGGCGGGTGAAGGTTACCGGCCCGGCGAGCTGGCGGGTGGGGGTGGGTTCGGCGGGGGGGGGGGGGGGGGGGGGGGGGGGCGCGGGCCGCCCGGGGGGGCAGGCGCGCCACGAGGAGGGCGC
>NZ_JBNCKT010000001.1:0-133988 GCF_049841675.1 Micromonospora sp. DT4 | reverse complement strand
GCGCACGCCGCGGGCCGCTCCCGGCGGGTAGGGCCGGGGTCCCCGGGGGGGGGGGGGGGGGGGCCCGGGGGGGGGGGGGGGGGGCGGGGCGGGGGGGGGGGGGGGGGGGGGGGGGGGGGGGGGGGGGGGGGGCGGGCCCCCCCCCCCCCCCCCCCCCGCCGCCGTGTGTTCCGCTCCCCCTCATTAGGCGGCCCGCTCGTCCGGGGTGGGCTGGTCGTGGGTGGGGTATTGGTCGTCGTGGTGGGTGTCGGTGTAGGGCAGGTCGATGAGGCGGTGACGGCCGGTACAGCCGGGTAGTTGCCAGATCTGGTGGGCGGGGCTGGCGGCGAGGGCGGTGCGGAGTTCGGCGGTGGTGGTGGCGATGGCCGCCTCCGGGCCGGTGCCGGCGATCCGGTGGTGCAGGTTCGCTTCGCGGCGGGCTGAGGGGAGGTGCAACAGCACCGGCCACGCCCAGGTGCTCAGGAGGTAGAGCCGCTCGTATTTGATGATTTTGTCGATGAGGACCTGCAGGTTCTCACCGCTGGTGTCGTACTCGAGGAAGAACGGCACGGACCGTCCGCCCTCGGTCCATATTCCGGCGCCGTCCGGGCGGGGGAAGCCGGTCGCTCCGGCGAGGATGATGTTGGGGTCGCCGCCTTCGCGGTAGAGGGTGCCGGGTTCGTGGTAGGCGGACGCGGGTTGCCAGCGGGCCAGCTCGGTGTCGGGGTGGGTGCGGGCGTGGGCGGCGAGGTCGATGAAGACCTGGTTGCCGCCGAGCAGGTGCGGCAGGTCCGGCCGGCGGGTGAGGGAGTGTTTGCGTCGGCGGGCTTGGTCTCGGCGGCCTCGTGGGAGTCCGCGTTGGGCGTGGACGTGGTCGTAGCCGAGTTGGTCCAGGACGTAGTGGTAGGGGTGCGAGCCTCCGTCGGCTTTGTTGGGCCGGAACCGGTCGACTGCCCGCAGGGCGGTGAGGCGGCGTAGCCGGCGTTGGGTGAAGTCCAGGGACGGGAAGAGGGCGGCGGCGATCTGGTCGGTGGTGAGCACGCCGTGGTCGCAGAGCCAGCCCAGGAGCCGGTCGTCGCGGGCGGTGATGCTGGCCTGCAGGCGCAGCAGTGGGTCCACGGTCGGTAGGTGTTTACCCATGGGCACAAGCCCTGGGGGAGAGACCCGAGACTGGAGGGTCTGTCTGGAGCGTTCCCGGACTCCTGACAGCGGGGTTGACCTGGGCTGTGAGCGGCCGTGCGGGGTCAGGTTGGGTGTCAGGATCAAGACGGACGGTAGAACGGAGACCAGCACTGACCGCTGAAGTGCCGGGCACAACGGGTTCGGCCAGACGCTGCGGTGAGGATGGGTGTGAGTCGGGCCGGTGACGCTGGTGAGGTTCGCGGTGCGGGGCGATCATCGTTGTTGCTCCAAGGTCACAGGTGCGAGTGGGTGTGAGGTTGGTGCGCCCCGGGGCTGCAGCGGGCGAAAGCAACCGGAGGTCCGTAGTCGCTGTCCGCAAGCGTGGTTGGACATGCCAACCTGCCTGGTCTCGCGCGTGTGACGAACGTCCGGTGACACGGGCAGCCTCAGTCGCCGCGATCGAAGTTGGTCACAGCGGCTGCGACCTGCGGTGTGAGAGCTGCCGGCGTTGCCGTTCGGGTTCGAAGCGGACGGCAACGCCGGCAGTCCCCTGACAGTGACCGGGGGATCGCTTCGGAGGGTCGCCCCGGTCTGCTCCTCGACCGGCCCGGGTGGGCCGGTCGAGGAGCAACTGTCGGTTGGTCAGGGGCGCGGCGGGTAGCGGTACTCGCCGTCGGCGACGGATTCGTCGTAGGGGCGCTCGGGGTCGTGGATGGGGTGTGGGGCTCGGGGCCGTACCTCCTTGTAGGTCACGGTGTCGGGCGGCCACTGATCGGGGGTGTGGGGAAGGTCGGTCAGGGCGAGGCGGTGTGTCTCGCCGATCGGCTGCCAGACCGGGTCGGCCGGGTGGCCGTGCTCGGGGTTGCTGGTGACGACGGTGAGGTGCCGCGTGTTGCGGCGCTCGAGGTGGCGGCGCAGTTCCTGCTCCCGCTGCGGGTCGGCGGCGTGGAACAGCAGGGTCGCCAGGCCGGTTTGTTCGGCCAGCCGCCGGTAGGCGTGGACGTGGTCGGCGAGGTCGGCGGGACGGATCTCGCCGGGGTCGGGCTGGTACCAGAACGCGTGGCGGGCGCGGTCGTGGATGTACTCGCCGTGCCAGGCGGCATGTCGCGCCGCGGTGACGTGTCGGCAGGTGCGCGGTGACCACCAGGTGCGTAGGTCACTCCCGGGTTCGGTGAGCGCGTGGGTGGCCAGGTCGACGAAGAAGTCGTTGGCCTGCAGCAGGCCGGGCAGCTCCGCGTGTTCGCGGAGCCGGTCGCGGGCCCGGTACGCCTGCGCCGGGGTGACATCGCGGTCTTCGCCGATCGGGGTGAGTTGGGCGCCGACCGGGCCGAGAAACCACGAGGTGTCGGCGGTGGCCGCGGTGCCGGTGTTCCAGAGGCGGTCGATCCAGCCACGGCGGGCGAGGATCGCCAGACGTCGGGTGGCCGACGCCGTGGTGGTGGCGAAGCCGAGTGCGGTGAGCTGCGCGGTGGTCAGGACGCGGTGCTCGGCGAGCATCTCGACGGCCCACCAGTCGGGCAGGCGCATGCGGCCGCTCTCGGCCAGGAGCAGCTCCGTCGGGATCGGTCGGGTGGACGGGACAGTGAACTGGGGATGGTAGGTGGTCGACATGACCGGTACCTCCAAGGTGTGCCACTCCCGGATTGGGGGTGGCAGGGGCGGATGAATGCCTGTGTGACCGCGTCGGTGCGGCACACCTCGGGCGGATCACGCCACCGCGGTCGTGCGTCGCAGTGGGTGACAGGGCGGTGCCAGATCGCCGGTTCCGTGTCCGGACGGCAGCCCGGGCACGGAGCTGGCTGGTCCGCGCGGCCGGATCACCGGCCGGTCATGCGGTACGGCGAGAATCCGAGCGCGGCTTGTGGCGCCGTCACTAAGGAACCGCCGTTTGTGTGCTCTGGCGAACGCCTGCTCCGCTCACAGCCACTCACAGCCACTCACAGCCACTCACAACGAGGGGTTTTCTCAGTCGAGGTGATCTTGTCCGTTGCCGGCGACGTTGAACTTCTTGCCATCGAATTTGGTTCAGATCGAGTTTCTGCCATCGAAGATGACCCGCCCCTGTTCGCGGGGGCGGACGCGGTTCGACGTCGCTGTCAACGGACAGATCCAGCCCAGGCTCAGGCGAACCCCAAAGGAAATGACGGCGTCACGAGGGGGTCTCCGGGAGCGGACCTACGCGACTGCCGTCGACGTGGTGGCAGTGGTGGAGAGGCGACGGCGGCTGGCGGCGCGAAGACTGGCCCGGCGTTCGGCTCGCGCCGCCAACGCCTCGGCGGCCTGCGGGGACGCCGCGCCGGTCAGCATGCCGCTGGCGAGGGCTTCGGCGAGGCGGGTGTCGATGCGACCCAACCGCATGCGCAGGGCGTCGGCGCTGATGCCCATCCGGGCCGCGATCGGGTCCATGGCCCGCCGTCCCAACCGCACGTCGATGTAGGGCTGCTCGTCGTCGGCGTCGAGGATCCCCAGGCGCACCGCGCGGCGTACCAGCACGTCCGGATGCCCGTAGGGCACCTGCGGCGTCCGCGGTCCCGTGACGCGCTCCACGTCCTCGACCGCAGTGAACTCGCTGGCCTGCTGGCGCAGCGCGTGCCCGGCGCGCCACCCGGCCCGGCACAACGACGCGTACGGCGCCCGGCGAGCCACGTCCACGTGGTCACGCAGCGCCGCCAGGAAACCCGCGAGGATCTCCGCGCCGATGTCGTCGGGGTCACCGCTGTAGCCGTCAGACAAGCGCCTGGCGTAGCGGCGCAGCGCCGGCATTGCCATGCCGACCGCAGCGATGACCCACTGCGGCCCGTCCAGGCGGGCACGACGGATCAACTCCCGCCACACCGCGTCGCGGGCCGTGTAGGCGCGCGGGTTCGCCAGCAGCCAGTCCCGCAGCGCCGGCAGCGCCACGACACCCCTTGGCAGGCCGTCATCCGGACCGAACATGTCGAGGTCGAGGGACAGGGGCGTCGGGTCGCTGGTCAGCGCCGCGAACGCGACATCGACGGCGTCCAGGGGCGCGGCAGGGAAGATCGTGTCGGACACACTCATGATCAGCACTCCTAGGCCAGAAAGACCATCGGGCGTCGCCGGCGTGTCCTGGCGACGTTGGAATGCCGATTACGCCACGACCCACTCACAGGCACTCACAGCGCAGGTCAAGCCGGCTTTCGCGCCCAGCGGGCCGCTGCGGTGCCTCGCCCGAACTCCGGACCCGAGAACGGCACCAGGCAGGCGATTCGGACGGGCCGCGGTACGGCTGAGCAGGGCTGTGAGCCACCGACGCACGCCAAGCGCGGCACCCAAACGGCTCCACGACGAGGCCGCGATCGTCGGGCCGCGCCCACCGCTCACAGTCACTCACAGCGACTCACAGGCGCTCACAGCCGCTGACACAGCCCGTCCGGTCTGGCGCTGAGCTGACGATCGCGCCGGCGCCCCCTCGTACGAGGGTTCTGAGCAGGGCTGTGAGAACAGAGGGCCGTGCGAGAAGTGCCCGACAAGAGGCCCTCAGGGCCGTACACCCTCTCACTCACAGCGACTCACAGCCGCTCACAGAGACTCACAGCGGCGTGGCATCCGCTGCCGGCACGCCCGAAGTGCCGGCGACGACGCCGGTGGTGGTGACGCGCATCCTGACCACCTGCCGCGTCCCCCGGGTCGGGCATCGTGCCTGGCGCCTCACCCGTGTCGGTCGCCGGTGGATGCACCAGTGATGGGGAACCCTCCGTACCGGCTGCCTTGCCGGGAACGAGCGAACCGATGTCAACGAGGATGATCGATGGACATCTTGTCCGCGCAGGCAGCGGCGGGCCGCGTCCGAGAGGACAGGAACGTCGGCAGGGGTGCTGTGTCACCTTGTCCGGGCATGCGATCGGCGGCGGTCACACGACGTCGAGACATGTCGATTGCGTCCGTGCGCGCGGCCACGGCCTCGAGGTGAGGCAGAAGGTGCCCTCCGCGTCCGGCCGAGTGTCCGCGGCATCGCACATGTCATCGATGTTCGTCGTTGACAAAGTGTCCGGCGCGGTTGCTGAGCAGGGCCGGGACAGCGCAGTCACGCGCGTGTTCCTGACCTGGAGTGACACTGGCATCGATCGGCGACAGCCCTTCCCGTGGTGGCGGTGGTCAAACCGGCATGACATCCCTGCGCCGCATGGACGGGCGCGTCAACCGCACGCAGGCCGTGTCCGCGCCTGTCGGGTAAGGACATGTCCGCGGACACCATGTCATCGACCTGCATGAGTGCCTGACCGGTCGTCGCCGCCGCGGCGTGTGACACGTTGGCACCGCGGCCGAGCAGTCGGCGGTCACGCTGTCGCAGCATTCGTGAACCGTCACACTACCCACCGTGTCATCGACTTCTGCCACTGTCGGGGGTGGTTGGCGCCGAGGCGGTGGCGCATCCGCGTCGGACCGGCGCTGGCCGTCCGTTCTCAGCGAAGTTGCTCCGGGTGGGGTTCGCTGAGCTGGGCGGAGCAGTTCGATTGAGAAGCCAACTCGGCATGATTCTCAGTCGATCTGCCCCGTGGCCACGTTCTGCGGCGGGGCGCTCGGTCTGGCCGCGTCCGCGAGTGGGACCTGATCGCGAACCTCTTTCTCAGCATCGTTCCTGGTAGGGCCGGTTCGCGCTCGCCCGAACACGTAAGAACGCGGCGAGCGGGTCAGCAGACCGAGGGCACTCGGAGCAGAAATATTGAGAACGGAGCAGATTGCCTGAGAACGGACATCGACCGCGTGACTATGTGAGTCGCTGTGAGCGGTTGTGAGTTCGGCAGGCGTTCGCCAGAGCACACAAACACGGGTTTAAGGGTGTCAGAGCCCGACCCGTCCGGCTCAGAGTCGGCTTCGACTTGAGCGAGCTCGAGGTCGCACCACCACGACCCCTGCCCGCCTCGCACCGGCTCGGTCCGTTCCCTGACAGGCCACCGGCGTCCGGACGCTACCTGACGCCACCAGCGCCGCAGGCCCGATCGTCGCCATCGGGTCGACGCCACGTCGGCCTGCCTCCTTACCCCACCGTCCCGAAGCCATCCCGGCGACGCCGTCGCCTTCTCCCACTGCGAAGGACCATCGCGATGAGCACCCCTGAACCTCACCTCGAGCACACACAGCCCGTCCGCACCGTCGAGGACCTCCCACCTGGCACATGGACTACCGAGCGGATCCGCGCCCTGGGCATGGTCACCGACCTGAGCACCGCCGCCCGGATCTTCGGGCTGTCCCGTTCCGTCGCCTACGACCTGGCCAAGCGCGGCGAGTTCCCGGTCGCCGTGCTGCGCTTCGGCAGCCGCTACCGGGTGCCGGTCGCCGCCATCCTCCACGCCCTGCACCTACCCGACGGCGACGACAGCCATCAGCCACCCCATCGCCGGGGGACGACTTGATCGTCGGCGGAAGGCACGCGTGGATCACCCCGTACGCAATCCGCAGCCACCGGCTGTCGAACACCCCACCCGAGGGAGAAAACTGATCATGGCGGAAGGATCCGTCTTCAAACGCTGCGCGTGCCGCGACGGCAACCGGCGCAAACTCGGCAACCACTGCCCGCAGCTGCGCCGGGCGAGCGGAGCGTGGAATCCCACCCACGGCCGGTGGGCCTACCAACTCGAACTGCCCACCCACCCCGGCCAGGCGCGCCGGCAACTACGCCGCAGCACCTTCGACACCCGCGACGCCGCCACCGGCGACCGCGACCACGCCAAAGCCCTACTCGCCCTCGCTGCTGACGACCCGGCCGTCGCCGCCGAGATCGCCGACATGCTCCTCGCCGTCACCGCCGGCGCACCACTGCCGGACCGCGACACCATCGCCCGACGGGTCCGCGCCGGACTGCCCGCCACCGTCACGACCACCGTCGGCGAGTACCTGCAGTCGTGGCTGGCATCCCGCCGCAGCCTCAGCAGCGTCCAACCCAACACTCTGCTGGCCTACGAGTCGCACATCCGCGTCCACCTGGTCCCGCACCTCGGCGCCATCGCCCTGGTCAAACTACGGGTCGAGCACGTCGAGGCGATGTTCGCCGCCATCGCCGACCGCAGCACCGCCATCGAGATCGCCCGCCAAAGCGACGACCCCGCCATCCGCGCCAGCGTCTGCGGCCTGCGCACCACCAAACCGGCCAGCATGCACCGCATCCGCGCCACCCTGCGCAAGGCCCTCAACGACGCCATCCGCCGGGGCAACAACCGGCTCATCGACTTCAACCCTGCCGCCCACATCGAACTGCCCTCCGGGGTACGCCCCAAAGCCCGGGTATGGACCACCAAAGCCGTACAACGGTGGCGCGACACCGGCGAGCGGCCCAGCCCGGTCATGGTGTGGACCCCGCAGCAGGCCGGCGCGTTCCTCGACCACGCCGAAGAGCACGACATCGCCCTCTACCCACTGTTCGCGCTCATCCTGCACCGCGGACTGCGCCGCGGCGAGGCCGTCGGACTCACCGACACCGCCGTCGACCTCGACAACTGCCTGATCAGCGTCACCCAACAGATCGCCACCCACGGCTACACACCCGTGATCAAGAAGGTCAAGTCCGAGTCCGGCAACCGGATCATGGCCATGGCCAGCATCACCCGCGTCGTCCTGCGCGCCCACCACGCCCGGCGCGCCCAGTGGAAGCTCGCCGCCGGCCACACCTGGCCCGACACCGGACTGTTCTTCGTTCAACCCGACGGGCAGCCCTGGCACCCCAACGCCGTCACCGACCGCTTCGAAGTCCTCGTCCGCGACGCCGACCTACCCCCAATCCGGCTACACGACCTACGGCACTGCGCCGCCACCTACCTCAAAGCCGCCGGCGCCGACCTCAAAGACATCCAGGAACTCCTCGGCCACTCCTCCGCCGCCATGACCGACGTCTACACCTCGGTCATCGCCGAACTCGACGTCGAACGCGCCAAAGCCGAAGCCGCCGCCGAACTACTTTCCCGCCGACGCAAGCGCGCGGCGTAGACGGACAACATTCGCCAGACGGGGTGGCAGCCCGAGGGCTGCCACCCCCGCCGTCAAGCACGACTCCGTTCGCTGCACGACTCCCGCCGTGGACGTGAGCGGCGGACGGAGCTCAGACGGCCCGCCAATTCAGTGGCCCCCGCGCCCAGCCGTCCCTGAACCGGCGGCGATTCGCCGGCGGGCGGCGGTAGACATCGTGGCCCGACTACCTGCCGAACGCCCCGACGCGATCCTGATCGAGGTCGGCTACTCTGCCGGCCTGTCGCCCCATGCACCTACAAGGACCAGCACCGACGACAACTCCCGGAGAAACGCCATGACCAGCAAATGGCAGAAATACCAAGAACGGCAGGCCGCTGCCTTCGCAGCGGTACACGAAGCCCTCGTTGACCACACCATCGAGATCCGGACCGCCGGCCAGCTCGCGAAACTGATGCAGCGGCTGCCCGCCGACACTCCGATCACCATCGCCAGCAGCACTCGCATGGATCCGCGCCCGCCGACGGACCCCACACAGCAGCGCACCATCACCACGGCCCAAGCGATACCCGTTGATCATCCGGACAAGCCCGTCGAGGTCGACGACGGCGACGAAGTCTGCGAGTCCCTAGCCGTCACCCCGGCGGTTGAACTGGCCGCGGTGATCGTCGCTCACGACGCATCCGGCGTACCAACGATGGTCGTCCCGGCACCCACCTACGAGCGCGCCGTTGACGCCTTCCGCAGCGGTGAACCGTGCGTGGCACTCGACGCCCAGGTCGAACTACTGAACTGGATGGGCAGCACACTAGGGAGCACGCATCCACGGACTCCGACGAAGAAGACGAGGTCGACGGCGTCCGGACGTGGATCGACGATGCTGACCTGCTCGCCGCGCTTGACGTAGAAGGCGGACGCCTACAACAGGCGGCAGTCCGACTCGCGGCACTACGCGCCCGCGTCGCCGATTACGAGATCGTCGCCGATGTCACCTTCGACGCCGAGGACATTGTCCGACGCGCGGCCAAGAACCCGCCACCCGACGAAGAGGGGCGTTCTCCAACGACGTGACCACGCCCGGCTGCATCGAAGCGATCTCCGCGCCCATCGGGGCTCGATTCTCGGCATGGCAGGGACTTGCGGGTTAGAGAGCCGGGGCCACAACCAACGTCGAGGTCAAGGCCGCTGATCTTCGAAGACCTCGATCCAGGCCTGCTCGCCTCATACCTGGCGACCGTACGCGAGCGGGACGCCACCGGGCTCGGTCGCTTCGCCGACGATGCCGCGTTGTTGCGACGGGCCGGCGTCACCGTGAGTGAAGGGCAACCCACCACGGCCGGCCTGCTCGCCCTCGGCGTCCATCCACGGCAACCCGCTTCCGGGACGTTTGACCAGCTCACCTGGCATTCAGACCATCCCATAAGTGAGTCGGTGCGCTCGGAAAAGCCACCCGCGGCAGACGGGAAGGCTGTGATCGATCTCTGCCCGAGGTAGCGGTTCGGCGTCGGTGGGCACGCTGAGACGCGAACTCCGAGGGGTGCCAGCACGATCGAGTGCCTCGCGGCGATGCGCCGCGAGGCACTCGATCGTGGGATGTCGATAGCCACACGGGGTGTCTCACGCGATCTTGACCGAGAGGCGAATAGCCTGAGTCATCGATGTCGCACGGAAGGCCGCTGGCGGTGACAGAACGGGTGTTGATTACCAAGGCCGCATTGCGCAAGTTGCCGGCCAAGGCAGACGACGGAACTCCGTACTGCATGGATTGCCGCAGGTTCGGTGAGCTCCATCGGATGGTCGCCAGCGGCGTCACGAAGTATCTCCAGTGCGAAGCGTGGTCCGTGCCGACATACACGAAGTCGGACCGGCTGACTCACGAACAGATGATGGCCGGCGAACCGTGTCCCGGTTGCGGCGAGGAACTCATCTCGCTCGGTGAGTCGCCCTCGTGGACCGGCAAGGGCACGATGTATCTGAGCGTCGAGGAGCAGGCCGCCCGTACGGCTGCGGAGCAGGCCTTCAAGCAGCGGCACCCCTACTGCCACGCCGGGCGATGGAGTATGGCGGGTAGCGCGGTCAGCCATTGCGGACGATGCTGCCCACCGCCTCCGATGAGCCCCGGCCAGATCCGCCGAATGTCGGAGATCCTTCAGGGCAGTGCGGAGGAACGGGTACGAAAGGCCCGGCGCGAAGGCACAACGTACGAGTACCACGAGTCGGAGCGGCGGCTGCCTGGCCGAGCCCGGCCCGTCGCTGTGGTGCTACGCGAATACAACGAGCGCCGCGCCGAGGCCCTGGCAGCCATGAAGAGAGAAGACCGGACGTTGATTCGGTCGTCGTTTCCGGATGCGGAGCTGATGTTCCGGTGGCGGATGCAGCTCGGCTGCGGCGACATCGTCGAGATCCTGACGCTTGGCGACGAGCGGCCACTGACGGACATGACATGGTCGTGGGGCGGTAGCCCGCTGCGTAAAGGGGCTTACACCTGCACCACTCACCGGACCCCCGAGACGCCGTACCAGACGGTGAGCCGCTATCTGACCCGGTCAACGCTGGATCTCAAAGGCGACAAGGGCCTGCGGCGCGAACCTGAGACGGTCGGATACTGGACCGTGAAGCTGGGATGCGGACACCTCGACCACCAGATCACGCCGCTGAATTGGAAGCCAGCGGACGGCCATCGGCAGACGGAACCGAACGATCCCGACGCAGTCGCGCAGCGCAAGGCTCGGATGGAGCAGATCAAAGAGCATCTCGGCGTAGCCGAGTACGCGCAGGCCATCCGCCGGATCGAGCAGGGTCACCTCGAGCCGGACCCGATGACGACATGCTGGACCTGCCAATACGAGCAACCCATCGTCGCCTTTCAGCGAGTGGGTTGGCTGGTGCCACCGACTCCCGTCAAGGGCAGATCAGGAGCGGACACAGCGGTCGCTCCGCGGCCGACCCGTGTACAGCTCGAGAAGCGCGTAGCCGACCTCGAAGCAGAGATCGCCCGCCTGAAGCAGCAGTAGTCCAGCCCTTCAGCCCTTGATCCCGCCCGGAATCACCTCCTGCCGCGGGATCATCCGGGTCGACCGCGACGACCGGCGCCCGCACAACGTGATCATCGTCGTGAGTGATCCCTGAGCTACACCCGAAACGTCATCTCGTTCGCGACCATCTGCGGAACCACCTGTTTGTACAGCTGCCGGGTCAGCCCCGCGACCCTTCCGTGGGCTTCGATCTTGTTTCGGAACGCCTGCGCCACCTCGGCGATCTCCCGCTGGATGTCCAGCGGGGGCAGGGCGATGGGCAGGTTTCTGAGGCTGCTCTGGGTCAGGCTGGGCTGGACTCCCTGTTTGACCTGCTGTCCAAGGAATTCCAGGACCGTCGGGTGCATCAGGTAGCAGTGGAGATAGATCGGTAGGAGGACCCCTCTCGCAAGCTCCGTGACCTGGATCCGGATCGTGGATCCGCCCATGAGCATCCCGGCTTCCCGTTCCCCGATGATGACGTGATTGATCCTCCCACTGAGCCGGGCCAGCAGAACGTCGCCGACGGCGAGTCCGTAGCGGCGGCTCAGCCTCCGCAACGCCTCCGGGCTGATCCTGGTTTTCGGAGTGTCGGACACCCGGCCGTCGCTGATGTCGACGGTGTTGATGACCGCGATGCCTTCGGCGTCGCGGTCGCCGGCATTGAGGTCGGAGCCGCTGGGGCCGCCGTGGATGAGGCAGAGGTCGCCGAGGCGACGGTGCGTCCAGTTGTCGGGGGTGGGACTGATCAGGGGTTCCATGGCTGCAACCGATCGAGTAGGTGATCCAGGTCGAGGTCGGCGGCATCGGCAGCGTCGTCGAGCTGGCGGAGTTCGGCACGGAGCGCGCTGAGGCTCGACGACCGGCTCGTCACGTCCGGGGCCGGGGGGCGGAGATAGGTCGATGGTGTGAGGTCGTGGTTGTGCTCGCGGAGACGTTCGAGGGTGACGGCGACCGCGGCGAGGTCGCCGGTCGGTTGAATCGGGTCGCCTCCGGCCTCGGACCATGCGTGGTAGAGGTCGACGATGTGCCGGCTACCGGCGTTGGTCAGGATCCGGTGGGTTCTGCCCGCGGATTCGGTGGCCTTCTTCGCGTCGATGAGCAGGACATCGTGGTCCGGACGCTGCTGGGGGCGGCCGAGGACCCAGAGGCTGAGCGGGCTGGCCGTCTCCCGGAACATCTGTCTCGGGAGTTCGATGATGCACCGGACCACGCCTTGTTCGACCATCGCGGCGCGGATCTGCCGGTTCTTGCTGGTGGCGACGGAGGTGGTGCTGCTGGGCATCACCGCGACGGCTCGGCCTGCCGGTGCCAGTGCGGCCGCGATCAGTTGCAGCCAGGCGAAGTGTGCATTGTGGCGGGGCGGCTCACCGTACGGCCAACCGGAAGACGCAATCTCCGTTGCGGACCGCCAGTCGGCCATCGTGAACGGGGGGTTCGTCAGGACGACGTCATAGGGGCCGCCGCTGACGTCGACGACCTTGAGGTCATCGGGCGGCTGCCCGCCGAGGTCGAGTGGGCAGCCGTGAACGGCGGTGTTCATGACAGCCAGGCGCCATGCCCGGGAGGCCAGGGCATGACCGCTGACGTTGTGTGCCAGCGACCGGTCTGCTCCGTTGTCGCGTTGGTGGTCCAGTACGGCGGCGACGATTTCGCCGGAGCCGCAGCACGGGTTGTACACCCGGTCTTCTGGTCCTGGATCAGCGAGCAGCACCATGAGGCGAGCCACGCCGTGCGGGGTGAGGTATTCGTCGTCGCTGGACTTACGGGCTTGCGCGAATCGATCGAGCAGGTGGTCGAAGGCCGCGGCGGCCGTCAACCGGCGGCCGGCCCTTTCCTGTGGCGCACTCGTACCAGGTTGGACCCAGCGTTGCAGAACCTTGACGCCGGTACGGAAGCGAGCCTGCCACCAGCCGTCTCGGACGATCCTGTCCAACAGTTCCGGACGGATGCCGTCGACTGCCGGAAGGGCGGACCACACGTGGGCGAAGAGATCGGGACTGTGGGTGTCCGCGATGCGGGCCCACTGTTTCGGGGCGATCGCTTGGACGCAGACGAGCGCCATGATCATTTCCTGGAACATGGTGCGGTCCTGGCTCTCCGTGAAGCCAGGCTCGAGGCTTTTCCACAGGTCGGCCTTGATGGCCTCGGCGAACATGTCGGGTGCCACCTTTACGTCGGAGTGGACATCGGCCAAGCCGACGGTGAGACGAAAGCGCCGGCCGTAGGTGACACCGGCCGTCTCGCCCTCTCGCCGCTCATCGCGCTGGATCTTGCGGCTGTCGAGCCACTCGGCCACTTCCTCGGCGGCGAAGAGGTCAGCGGGCACGGTCCTGACCGGGTCGGGGAAGTTCGGGTGCCGCCGCATCCAGTTGCTCACCGCCGCCCCATGCACACCGGCCGCCTGGGCGATCTCCAGCCTGGTCACCAGCCGCCGTTCGCCGGCGCCGTCGGCAGCATGATCAAGTGTCATCGTCCGCCCCCTTGCACCCTTCCCTGAAGGCACGAATCAGCCGTTCTAGCCGAACCGTCCGGCCGTCACTCACGATCACCCAGCCGAGAAACCCGACGGCCAGCACCACGATCACCGGGACGGCGATCCCCGGATCGATGAGTCCTGCCATGTCCACCAGCCCGGCAACCACGCCCGTTTTCTCCCCTGTTGCGGCTCTCATGGCGTCGACGGTAAGCCGCACACCACGGGCGAGTCACCCCCGTAGCGAGCATACGACGCGTTCCGTTACTTGACGGCACGCAGCTGTCGGCGCGTTTGAGCCGGTCGAGTGCCTTCCTGCCTCTCGGGCAGCAGGAGGCGCTTCGACGCGTCGGCGGTGAGCTCACGTCAGGTTGCCGCAGTGAGGTCTTCGCGCAGGCGAAAGCACCAGTCGTCGTATCGCTCGGCAGGATCCACGACCTCGGTCAGGGGTCGCAGCGAGGGTGATGTTGGCGCGGAAACGGCCCAGGTCGCCAGCGCAGGTCGTGGTCGTCGGCGCGCAGGATGACGGTGCCGCCTGGGTGAACCACCGACACGTGTTTGCCAGCTTGCACGCTGAGCCACTCGGCGGGTGAGTTCCGCGGGGTGGTGTCGGGGTACTTGTTGGAGTGCAGAGCTACGTACGGCTGATCTTACAAAGGTCGCTGTTCAAGATCGAGGATGCGATGCGGCACACGCAGTGCGCGTGGCCCAGAAAGGCTCTACCGCGCCGCTGTCCCCCTCCTCCCGCTGCGCGGCTGCGGTGCGGGTCGGCTTGGTTCCAATTTGCCGCGGCACGCTTACCGGCACTCGGGGTGGAGCGGGCGAGCCTGTCCACGCGGACACGCTCCACGCCGCAGCTGAACTCCATGAGGCAGGGTCAGTGGTTGCGCTCGATGGAAACCGATGGCCTAAGCGATCTCGCTGCCGCGCGACGAGCCCGTCGCGGTGGACGCGGCGACACCCGCTACGTCCACCGGCGACGAACCGGATCCCGTTCGCGCAATGCCAAACCTGGTGGGCCGCCTGGGACTCGAACCCAGAACCTAAGGATTAAAAGTCCGCAGAGAACACCGGGGCTCATAGAGCACTATCTCTTGATAGCCGTCGCGACCTGCGATTACACCGACGTCGGGCGAGGAAGAAGATCCCAAGTGGATCTATCCGTGTCCTACCCGTGTCGATCGCCCCAGGTTGATCATGAATTCGCTTCGAGTGACAACGTTTGATATTGATCATGACTGTGACGCATCGTCATTCACACAGCGATGGACCTGCTGTCGTGGGTCGTCGCCACCGGTGTACAGCCCTGGGGACGGTTGGAGCCGGACCATGACGTGGCGCTGCGTCTGTGCGGCGTGGCGACCACGGTCGTCGAGGTGGCCGCCCGGATGAGGTTACCGGCCGCGGCGCGACACCCGCCGCCTGCCGGACTGCTTCGCCGCCGCGGACTTCTTCGAGTCTCGCGGCATGCAATTCCTGGTCGCCGTCAACGAGTTCGACGGCGCCTACCGACACGACCCGCAGGAGGTACGCGCAGCCCTGAGTCTGCGGCCCGAGCGCTCGACCGGAAAACCGCGCAGACGACAACCGATCGGCTTGTGCACGAAGCAGCCTGGCCAGTTCGCGATCATCGATCGCGCCGCAGGTGAGCTGGTCGGCAGCAGCGACCTCAGTCGTAAGTGCGGTCGCCGCAGTCGGCTCGTGAGGCGACCATAGGCGGGAGGCGGCCTCAGCCAGGCCGATACCCGTGAGAACACCGCCTCGGTGCGGGACCCTCCGTAGAGGCGGTGCAGCCCGGGTCGGGGGGCCGGGGCGGGCGAGCCGGCCGACCCGGTCGGCGGCGCGGTGTTGGGGCCAGCGGGCCGGTGGCGGATTCAGGAGACTAGCTCAGCTTCGGTGTCCTCATGTTTCGGGTGCCTTCCGCTACGCTGATCGTGTCATTCGGCATCGTCCCAGAGCAGGTTGGACGGAGGTAACGGGGTTATTCGTACACCCGTTTGGTGCGTGGGGCGGCGACCGGCATTGACGCGGAGCAGGAGCGAGGGGTGGCGTGGGTAGCAGCGGTTTCGCCGAGCAACGTGCCCAGAACCTTGACCGCGCCCGTCGAAGTGGTTTGCCGGACTCGGTGGCCCAACTCTTCGCCGTCGTACAGGAACCACGATGTGACGAGGAGCCTTCGCACCCGCAGTTCGTCGCGGCGCTCGACATGGAGGCGTCCGCCCTACGAAGCCGCGTTGATGCAGTAACTCGCGAGTTCGGTACCGCTAGCCGGGACAGGTTCGGCGGAATAGTCGAATCAGAGACCGCGAAGGCGGCGCAGCGCCTGATCGTTGCCGCAGAGGATGTCGGCATGGAGGAGGCAGCGAAAGCGCTGCGCGCTGCGTTGAGCCGCTGCCGGAGCATTCCGCAACAGCGACTCCATGGCTCCGACCGTCCGTCGTTTCCCCAGCCGGAGAGAATTTTGAATCCGGAGACGGGGCGGCCGATTGGGCTGTGGCGTTAACCGATGAGTCGTGTCCCCCCCGGAATTCGATGATAGCTCGGCAAGAAGTATGCGATCCATGCCGCGAGTGTCTCCCACGCTTCGCCAGCGTCCTGGAGGGCCAATCCTCGCGCTGCGCAGAGCTCAACGAGGCGTTGCACTGCCTTGAGGGTCGTCAGGTTGCTGCACTCCTGGGCGATCCGGCCAGGGAAGCCCTGGCGCAGTATCGCTCCGATATAGGTGTTGAAGGCAAACTCCGTGCCGAGGCCGCTTGGCACACCCAACGCCACCAACTCCGGGCGGACGAGCTGCGCTAGTGCCTCTTCCCGTTGACCCGAATAAACCCGCCACAGCACCTCCGGTAGGCGGTATGACGGGAGCCAATCAGTACGGTCGGCTCCTTCGGCAGCAGGTCGGACAGGTGTTCGTGGCAGCGTCGAGGCAGCGGCAAGGACGGCGTCCCGGTCCGATTCGGTCGCCGTGGACGCCGTGGTCCTTAGTACGTCCAGCAGTGAGGTCAGCGCCGGATCATCTGCTGGCGTCTCCACCAAAATCTCGACCGCTCCAGGGCGGTGCCAGCCGAGACCATTGGCCGTGACGTTGGCGGATCCCACGAGAGCGCGGGAGCCCACGATGTACGCCTTGGCGTGAACGATCGGATGCAGCAACACCGCGCCGCCACGTCGATCCACGAGGTCGAAGACGCGCGGATCGCTCACGCCGGTGGCGACCTCGTCGGGACGCCAACGCGTGATTACCTCAATCGACGCATCGTTCTCCAGCGCGTCCAGGATGGGGATGATGCCTGCGGACGTGATGAAGGGCGCGATGATCGTAATTGCGGTCGCGTCACTAACAACGCCGAGCAGTCGGTCTCCGCAACGCTGCGGGTTGGGTTCCGGTCGAGTCACGCGTCATCCTCGCTTTCGCCGTCCCCTTCCTCTTCGCCGAAGAGTGCAGCTGCCTTAAATGCGTTGTCCTCGACGTACTCCGAAAGTCGCCGACCCCACTCCTCGCGGATCTCCCTGATCTTCCCGATCGATGGGTGGGTGCGATACTCGTTCTCGTATCGTGACCACGCGAGGAGAAGCCACGTGATCGCGTCAGCGCTCTTGGTCAGAAGCTGCTTGGCTTCCTCTTCGCCCATCCTCTGGATCTGATCGTCGGAAACCCGGAGCGGTTCGATTAGGCTCTGGTAGGCGGGGTGAGCGTTGTTGATGCACAAAATCTCAAGGTTCAACGCTTCGTCAGGCCAGAAGAAAGCCGGTGCCTGCCTCACGGGACGATCGATCACCTGCACGGTGACGCCCCGTTGGTAGTTTGCGATGATCGCGTCACGCATGTCGGCGGGGACGTCGTCACCCTTCAGCTTGCTGTCGATCGCGGCGGCGGCCTTCTCTGGATCTGGATTCTCCTTAGCGAAATCCGCCTCGCCGGGGGTCGGGCTGAACGTGGAGCGGGTCTTCTTGAGGCTTGACGCGACGCTTGTCACATCGGGTTGAGCCTTCCGCGCTTTGGCCGCGGCGGCTTGGGCGTCCTTAGCCTCGGCTTTCATGGTGTTGACGAGCTTGACCAGTTGGTGGGCCATGTCGTAGAGCTCGGCGATCGGGTGTTCCTCGTCGAAAAGACCTTCTTTAAGGGCCTCGTCTTTGGTCATGTCGTTGGCTTGGGCCGATTGCAACGCTTGCGTGAAATACGGCGCGTCCTGCTTGTTGTTCGTAACTCCGAACACTTCATCCAGATGGGGATCGAAGGCGACTTCGACACCCCACCATCGGTCAGTGGCCTCTCGCGCGAGGGTCTTCTCAAGAACTAACTCGCGGTCGGCGCGAACCACGGATATGCCGGTATTGTTTCGTGCGTGCCGCCCTTGGTGAGTGGCTGCGCCAGCGTTGCGCCCTGGTCTCGCCTCTGGCTTGACGAGCGACAGGCGTACACGCACCGTGGACGTGCCCTGTCCATCCGGCCGCTGCAGTACGAACTCGCGCTGTGACGCGTAGTGCTCCCCGAAGGGCGGGTCATCGGTTACCTCGACGAGCTGATCACTTTCCCCGTCAGGCGCAGCCTTCTGCCAGTATTCCAGCGTGGTGTCAGCGGGTCGGCTGAGGTAGAGAGGGTCGTTCGGGCGGACGTCATGGAAGTCTGCGGGGGAGCCCAACGTGTCCGCATCTTTGACAGCGATCTTGATCGTGCGCTGCCGTGTGCTTGAGGTCAAGAAGTTTCGGTAGACGCGGCCGAGAAGGTTCTCGGTGTGGGCGAACATCGCGTCTGCGGTGACCCAACGGACCCTGTCCAGAATCGTCCAGCGGATCGCGGTGCCGCTGTAGAGCGGTTGCCCCAGGGAGGTGTCCGGGATCGCGTGCTCCTTGTAGACATCGAAGACCCAGTCAGGCATCGCCTCGTACGTGGTGTCTGCGGGGTTTGTGGGCCACGGCACCGTGAGCGAGGAGCCCTTTGACGACTTGGAGAGCTCGCGGAGATCGAGATAGGTGTGCGAGGCGTTCTCGGGCTGTGAGGCTTGCCAGGTCCAGATGTCTGTCCGCTGGCACTGAGAGACGCTTGCCTGCGGGAGGCCCATCCCGAACCGACCGATACCCGAGCGGTCGTCGTACCTACCGGAGCCACCGAAAGACAGCGCTAAGTTCAGGCCATCGTCGGGCATCCCCTTGCCGTCATCGATGACCCAGATCTCGTCGGCGCGCTTCGTCGCGCGTTGTCTACCCTTGAAGGTGCGCTGAACGATGACGACGACTACGGTGCTGGCGTTGCCCCACTGGAAAGAGTTGTCGATGAGTTCGGCGAGGGCGTAGTCAGTGCCCTTGTACCCAGTGTCTCGAATGGATTTGACGGTCTGGGCGCCGGAGAGGAGTGGTGCTTCCTTCCGAGCATTGTCCGTTGTTACCACAAATCCTCCCAGTGAGTGAAAGCGGCGGCGATCGAGCCGAATGCGGGAACAGAGGGATCGACGACGGTTACGATGACAGCCTTCTTGTTTCCGCCGGCCCTTGGGCCACGAATTCCACGGCCGACCATTTGGCTGTAGAGGACAAGAGAGCGGGTGGGACGAGCAATGACGACGGCGCTCGTCTGCGGAGCGTCGAAGCCCGTGGTGAGAACTCCATAGTTCACCAGGACCCGCGGGACAGGGGCAGTGGTCTTGTACATGCGGATCGCCGTGTCACGGGTCTCCGGCGGCGTGGTGCCGTCCACGGCGTCGGCTAGGACTCCTACCGCGCGCAGTGTCGCGGCTACCAGGTGCGCGAGTTCGACTGACGCGGCGAAGACAATGATCCGACGGTGAGACTCCCTGACTAGCTGCAGCGTCGCGGATATGACCTCGTGAAGGTAGTCGGCTTGGTCCAGCCCCAGCTCCGCGGAATCATCGTCCACCGCCGCCGGTACATTCTCGTAAGGAAGCTCGCCCAGGAGACGGAATTCCGGCTCGGCCAGGTATCCCTGCTCAATGAGGTAGGCGACCGGGTTGGCGCCGCCTTCTGCAGAGGTATCGAGCTCCACCTTCGTGTGTTCGAAGAACTCCGCGAGATCGGCGTCGGATTTGTTGCCGAGGAAGGTGCGCCCGGGGGTAGCGCTGAGTCCGATGATGGGAGTGATCGGCTGCCCGGCGGTGGACAGCTGCCGCACGACCCGCCGGTAGGTCGGCGCGACAGCTTGGTGGGCTTCGTCGAAGATGATCAGGCCGACGCGCCGTCCAAGGTCCGGAATGAATCCTGGCTCGTCGCGGCGCGCGTAGATCGTCTGCAGGCTTGCTACGAGCAGCCCGTCGCTGAGGTCCCCGAGTTGCGTTCCCTGGCCGCCCCAGGCTGCGGCGATTGGTACGGGACGGTTGCCCAGCACAGACCACGCCTTGTGGAACTCGCGTGCGGCCTGATCCAGCAGTTCGCGTGTAGACGCGAACCAGAGCACCGCGCGACCTTCGTGCTCGCGGAGGTAGTCGCACACCATGCTCATCGTGGTGCGTGTCTTGCCCGATCCAGTCGGCATGTGCAGGAGCAATCGTGCTCTGCCGAGCTGCAACAGCGCTCTCGCGCGGGCGACGGCGCGTCGTTGATGCGGAAACAGCCCGTAGGCGGGCGTGGCATCGGGGGGGAGACCGGCAGACGTGTCGCTGCGCACGTCGGACAACCCAAGGAACACAGCTACCCGGCCAGCAGCTGCCATGACCTGACTTTTGTTCAGCTGATCCGGAGTCAACGACAAGCGCGCGGACAATTCGCTGCGCTGCTCTGGCGGAAGGTCATCTGGCAGAACGCCGGCGAAGGCCAGGCTCCGAATCGCCGTTGCCGGGTCACCTAGGCACGCGGCGGCGACGACAGCCAGCTGAGGTCTCTGTCGAACGAGGCCGTCCTCAACGAGTCGCTCAACGGCGCTAAGGACGCGCTCATCGATGAAGGAGGGAGTCCGGGATGATGCGAGCAGCAGGTCGAAGACCGTGTATCCACCAGGCATGATTACTCACCGCCTGCCGAAACCTGCCACCCGCGGGCCTGTTCGGACATGAACGGGCCAGAGCCAGCAGTCTCACTCCGGCTTCCGGGGTTCACTGCGACGTCGCAGGTCATCTGAACGGCATCCTCCGCACGCTCCGCTTCGAGGCCGCTAATCACCTAGATCAGTAAAACGGATGCCTACGACTTCGACTTCGAGCGCTCACTCTAGCGCGCCCGACCGGTCGTGGCGCTCCCGCGGGCCGGTGGCCCGGTTGTGACCTCAGAGATTCTGCGGGACGTCAGTCCTGCCGAGACGGCCCCGAGCAGCTCTGGCCGTGCGGGCAGTCGACCGCAGTGGCCTGTGCGGTAATCTTGCGAACCATGATCACGCCTGGTGGCGTGTGTCGGGGTTCCGCGAACTGCCACCAGGCCATAGGCTAGGTGGAAAACGAAGGGAGACACGTGGGCAAGCCGGACACTGATCCCGTCGTCTATCTCGACTACAACGCTACTGCTCCCATCCGACCAGAGGCCATGGCCGCTACGGCTGAGGCTCTCAGGACGGTCGGGAACGCGTCGAGCCTGCACGGCCCCGGCCGTCAGGCCGCGCAGGCGGTCGAGCATGCCCGGGCCTGTCTAGCGCGACTGCTGAGTTGCAGCCCGAACGAGCTGATCTTCACCTCAGGTGCCACGGAGGCCAACAACCTAGCAATACGGTCTGCTGCGACGGCGTGCCGCAGCATCGTGATCAGCGCCGTGGAACACCCTGCGGTGGCGGAGGCCGCCACGGCGGCCGGCTGTGCGGTGCACACGGTCGGCGTTCACCTCGACGGGACACTGCGCGTCGACGAGCTCAGGAAGGCCCTGTCGGCGGGACCTGCGCTGGTGTCGATCATGGCTGCGAACAACGAGACCGGTGTTCTCAACGACCTCGATCTCATCGTCAAGCTCTCGCACGAGGCCGGCGCCTTGGTGCACTCCGACGCGACGCAGCTGGTGGGTCGGCTCCCAATCGACCTGCGAGAACTAGAAGTGGATCTGCTGTCACTGTCTGGTCACAAGTTTGGCGGCCCGCAGGGTGTCGGGGCGCTGTACGCACGTCGAGGCACACCTCTGCCCATCCGACCCTTGGCCTATGGCGGCGGCCATGAGCGCGGCCGACGGCCCGGGACCCTGAACGTGCCCGGGATTGTCGGCCTGGGTGCCGCCGCGCAAGCCGTTGCCGGTCGCGTCGATCAAGAAGCCGAGCAGATTCGAGCGCTACGAGACCGCTTCGAAGCCGCCGTCATGGCAGCGCTGCCTGAGGCCCGACGCAACGGACACCCCGACCGCCGGCTACCGGGCGTGTCGAGCCTGACCTTCACCGGGCTACCAGGGGACGCCATGCTGACTGCCATGCCGCTGATGGCGGCGTCGGAAGGAAGCGCGTGCTCGGCCGGGGCGCTGGAGCCGAGCTCGGTCCTGCTCGCTATGGGACTTGACCGCGACGACGCCGACTGCACTCTGCGGTTCTCTCTGGGCCACGCCACCACTACCGACGACATCGACCGGGCCGTCCGCTATGTGATCGAAGCCGCGCACCATGTTCGCGCCGCCCTCGGACCCTGGACCACTACGACATCCCCCGCGATCGCTGCGGGACAGGAAGGACTACGGAGACAGGATGCTTGAGACGAAGCTCAAGGACGTCGCCGAGCCGTCATTCTCCCGGCACGAAACCTTCCACCCTCGCTTCGGCTGGCTACACAAGGCCTACAGTGCGCTCACTGATCCGAGCATCGGCGCCGACGTATTCCTGCGCGATAACGCCACGGTCACGCTCGGCGTGGGTAAGAACATGGTCAACGCCATCCGTTTCTGGTCATACGCGTTCAAACTCACCGTCGAGTACCCCAAAGACACGACGTCGCGTGCCAACATCGCGTCTCCGACATGGGAAGCTCGGTGGTTGCTGGCCGAGGACGGCGCCGACCCCTACTTGGAGGACACGGCGAGCCTGTGGCTGCTGCACTGGTGGCTGCTGGCCAAGCCCTGCTACACACCGACCTGGTGGGTAGCGTTCCACGCCCAGGCAACATCACGATTCACCCTCGGCGAGCTCAGCGAAACCACGCTGCGGCATGTGCGGCTGGCTGGCTGGGAACCGCCGGCCGAGGCATCCGTGGCCAAGGACGCGGACTGTCTGACCAAAATGTACGCCCGCCGACGCGACCCCAACGCGGGCTCACCCGGAAGCTTCGAGGACCTGCTCGACTCGCCCTTCCGCGAGCTGGGCCTGCTCGAAGCCACAGGGTTCGGCCGTAACAGCGCCGCTCACCGCTGGCACTTCACTAGCAGCGCGCGGACCTCCCTGCCGCCGCACCTGGTCACATACGCCTGCCTTGACTATGCCGGGCGAAGTGAAGGGCTACAGCAAGGCGGCTCGATCGCTCTGGCCCGCCTAGCCAATGAGCCGGGTGGCCCGGGGCGGGCGTTCCGACTGCGCGAGCCCGAGATCGTGCAATCCCTGGCGGACATCGCCAGCACCTATCCGCAGCTCAAGCTGGTGGAAGGGATCGGACAACGCAGCCTCACGTTCGCCAGTGATCCAAAGGAACTGGCCTGGGATGTCTTGGACGACTACTACGGCAACATCCGCACCCGCAACGGACTCCCGAAACGCGAGGAATGGTACGCCGAGCAGCCGCTCGGCATGCTGCGCGAGATGCGGCGACGGGGCCGCACGGACCTGCTCGACCAGCTGACCCTCGACCGACTCGCGGGAGCTTCGGTATGACCGTCGAGGGCGCTACCTCAGACACCGCCCGGCAGGCTCCGGCCGGGATCAATATCGTCAGCAGTCGCCTGCGGTCGACGAATCTTGAGCGCGATCTCCATGACGAGCACCTAGGCCCCGTGCACATCGGTATCCGAGCACAGGACATGCTCGACCGGGTCGCTGCGGCGCTAGAGGACCAGGGAAGGACGCGGGCCTGGTCGCTGACCGGCCCCTACGGGTCGGGAAAGTCGACCCTAGCCTTGGTGACGGTCTCGCTGCTCGGCCCGGACAGCGCTCGACGTCAAGAGGCTGAGACGGTACTGGCGCAAGCCAGCCCAGTCCTGGCCCGTCGCCTGCGTGCAGCCCGTGCCGCCATCGCGCCCGACGGCTTCATCACCTGCGTCACCACCGCACGCCGTGAGCCCCTACTCGTCAGCGTCGCCCGGGCACTGCTCGACGGCGCGGCGCGCGCCTGGAGTAGCGGGGATATGCCACCGCCGATCCAGCAGGCGCTCGCTCCGCTCACGAGCCTCACGACTGGCGAGAGCGCAGTCCCGTTCGGAAACCGGGAAGTCCTCGCCGCTGCTCGAGCGCTGTGTAGCCACGCGCCGGTCATCCTGGTGATCGACGAGTTCGGAAAGTCCCTGGAGCACCTCGCCTCGACCGGCGAGTTCACCGACGCCGGCAGCGACGTATTCCTACTTCAGGAACTCGCTGAACTCGGCGCCGGCGCCCGGGGAGAACGGCTTTACCTACTGACCCTGCAGCACCTGTCATTCGGCGACTACGCCTCCCGCACCAGCGCACTCCAGACTCGTGAATGGGCCAAGATTCAGGGCCGTTTCGAAGACATTCTGATGACCATCCATCTCGGCGACACCGTCGAGCTGATCCGCCGCACCCTCGATCAGGCGAAGGTTGCAGCTAAGGGCCGCGAGCTCATCACCGCCCACGCGACGGCGTCGATGCGGGCGTGGGCTGAGCGGGGGCTGGAAGGCGTCTTGCCGGCCAACAGCGACATGTTCGCCGATCTGTACCCGCTGCACCCTCTCACCGTCGTGGTCGCGCCCCTGCTAGCCGCGCAAATCGGCCAGCATGACCGCAGCATGACCGGCTTCATCGCCAACGACGAGCCGCGCACTGTGCGACGGTTCCTCCTTAGCTACGAGACGAAGAAGCCGACGTCAGCCTCCACCGTCCGTATCGCTGATGCCTTCGACTACTTCCTCACCACCGGGCGCACCACCATCCTCGCGTCGGCCAACGCCAGCCGATGGATGGAGATCGACAACCGCATCGCCGAGGCCCACGGCCTACCCGACCAGGACCAGGCCATCCTCAAGACCGTCGGCATGCTCAACCTCGTCGACTCCTCCGGCGCGCTTCGCGCCAGCATGGACACGATCCTGTTCGCCTTGAGCGACCCCATCTCGCACAACGACGACAGAACCCGACAGCTGCTTGCCGACAGGATCACCGACCTCTACGACCGAGGCTTTCTGGTATATCGAGAGTTCAGCGACGAGTACCGTGTATGGCGGGGCAGCGACGTCGACCTCAGCGGGCACATCGAGCAACTGATCAACAAGTGCGACGATCACGCTGCGGTTAGCGTCGTCTCGGCCTACCTCCCGACCGCAGTAGTGGCGGGCAAGCATAGCCAGCGCACCGGTATGCTGCGCCATTTTGTCACCAAGGCCACCGATGCCGGGTCCCCCGATGTCACTGGTCCATCGGCTGCCGACGCTGCTGACGGGCTCCTGTTGTTCCACTTCGGTGACACCGATTCGATCCCCGCGGTCCGGACCGACCGTCCCGTCATCGTGGGTGTCACCGCCCACGCGCACAAGGTCCTCAGCGCGGCACGGTATCTGCACGCATTGCGGGAACTGCCCGCCAACGTCGACCTCGACGCTGTCGCTAGCCAAGAAGTCAGCGAACGCATCGCCCAGGCCGGAGCCGAACTAGCCACCCGTGTTGCAGAAGCATTCCTGCCCAGCCAGCTCGCCCCTATGTGGTACTTGCTACCGCCCGCCACCGGCACAGCTCGCTGGACGCCTAACGCCAAGAGCATTGTTGGCAGAAGCCTTGCCGCGCTCGTATCCGAGGCCTGCGAAAGCGTGTTCCCGCAAGCCCCGCACATCCGCAATGAGATGCTCGGCCGGCACACCCTGACCAGCCAAGGCGCCAAGGCCCGGCGAGAGTTGATGCTCTCCATGATCAACACGCCCACTCGGCAGCACCTGGGCATCCAGGGCTACGGGCCAGAACGCGCTATGTATAGCGGGGTCTTGGAGTACCTGAACCTGCACCGCCCCACGGACAACCGAAGCGACGACGACACCGAGCTCCTGCCGTTCGGGTTCTTCGAGCCGGAGCCAGGCAACCCACTGCGCCCGGCTTGGCTCGCCATGCGCAACCGCATGCAGGCGGCCACGGAGCAGCCACTCTCACTGGACGCCCTCTACGACCTGCTGGAGGCACCACCCTTCGGAGTCCGCCGCGGCGTCATCCCGATCGTCGTACTCGCCGCGCTCATCATCGGCAGCCAGGAGATCGCCCTCTTCGAAGCCGGCACCTACCAGGTCCGGCTGACCGAGGCGCTCGTCGAGCGAATGCTCAAGAACCCCGAGCGCTTTGCGGTCAGGGCGATGGGCCTGCAGAAAGGCCCTCGCAGCGCGGCCGTCACAGAGATCGCCACCGAGATCGGCGCCCACGTCCCCACCCAAATGCCAGCAAATGTCCGCAACGCGGCCCCGCTGGCCGTTACCCGGCACCTACTCGACCATGCACGGACTCTGACTGCCTACGCCGACCACACCCAGCAACTCAGCCCGCGGGCGCGCGCCGTCCGAACAGCCCTCAAGACGGCCCGCGAACCAGACGCCCTCCTGTTCACCGAACTACCCTCCGCTCTGGGCCTAGACGCCATCCCCGCCGATGGCGAGGCTGACGAGCAGGCGGCCCGCCACTACGCTGTGTCGCTCAGCAAGGCACTTTCGGAGATATCCAGCGCCGACGAGCGACTGCGCGACAAGGTCGTCAAGGCCGTAGCAGCCGCCTTCCACCTGCCCACCAACCTCGCCAAGCTGCGCAAGCAACTCGCAGCCTTCACCCGGCACCTCGCCGACGTGAACTTAGTCGAGGCCAAGGTTCGGGGCGTCATCACTCATGCCCAAGACAACACGCTAAGCGACGACGAATGGCTCGACCCGTTCGTCGTGCGAATCGTGGGCCGAGGGCTGTCCGACTGGCGTGACGGCGACCTCACGACCTTCACCAACGAAGTCCGCGCCGTCGCCCGCTCGATCGAGCGCCTCGCCCACCTGCACCACCCCGTCATGCCTGTGGTCGCGGCGACGGCAACTAACGAGGCATTCGTCTCGCGAGCCATCACCGTCACTCAAGCAGACGGGCAGGAAATTCACACCGTCGTACACATCTCCGAGGAAGACCGCGCCAACGCCGAGGCATTGCTGCCCAAGGTGATCGCCATGGCACGCAAGGAGATCAGCGAGAACGGCGAGCGGGCCTTGCTCGCGCTGCTGGCCGAAAACGTCATAGCTGAGAAGGACACTGGCACCACCACCGCACCACGCCCTCGAAGAAAGCCGGCCCGATGACTGCGCCTCGGCAACGAAAGCCTGACCAGACCCGCCACGTACTGGGCATCTCCGGAGGTAAAGACTCCTCCGCCCTGGCGATCTACATGCGAACCAAGGTGCCACAGATGGAGTACTTCTTCTGCGACACCGGCGCTGAGCTCCCCGAAACCTACGACTACCTCAACCGGCTCGAAGCCGCCCTAGGCAAGCCCATCATGAGGCTGAACGCCACGCGCGACTTCGACCACTGGCTACAGGTCTACCAGGGCACGCTGCCCAGCGCCTCAATGCGCTGGTGCACCAAAAATCTCAAAATCAAACCTCTGGAGGAGTGGCTGGGAAACAGCCCCGCCATCTCCTACGTCGCTATCCGCGCCGATGAGAACCGTATTGGCTACGTCAGCACCAAGCCCAACATCAAAGCCGTCTTCCCCTTCCGGGAAGACGGCATCGACCGCGACGGCGTCAACCGCATCCTCGAGGAATCCGGGATCGGCCTGCCCGCCTACTACGAGTGGCGCACCCGATCCGGCTGCTACTTCTGCTTCTTCCAGCGGAAACACGAATGGATCGGTCTCGCCGACCGTCACCCCGAACTCTTCGAGCGTGCCGTCGAATACGAGGACAAAGTCAAGTACCAGGACACAGCGATGCGTGGGCGCCAGTACACCTGGTCCCAGGGCGAATCACTTCGGGAACTCCTTGACCGTCGCGAGGAGATTGGCGAGCGGCACGCTGCAGCGCTCGCTCGTGCGGCTCGCAAGCCTCGCCCCAACCTGCCTCTAATCGAAGTCCTGGCCGATGCTCTCGACGAGGACAGTGACGAGGCCGGCTGCGCCGTATGCCACCTTTAGAAGGCTCCCTATTCCTCGACGATGCCGACAGGTAGGAAAAGTATGTCCGCATCTGCCTGCAGTCGATTGAACGGCTGGTGCCACCACGAGGTCGCCGCTGCCACGTCCGCGAACACGCCAACTGCAGCAGTGCGCCCACTTACCGTATGCACCACAAGCGCGACTACCTGGTCCTTCCCCTCCTGCAACCCAGTCGGCAGCCTGGCGACCATCTGAGGAGGCAGACTGACTAGCAGTTCGGGTGAACTGAAGGTTCCGGTGGATCTCTGCACCGCCGATGGAGGGACAATCGGCGCTATAAAGGACAGCTTCGTGTCGACCGACTCTTCGAGAACAAAGCGGATTTTGCTCCCGTTCAGAGGATGAGCACGCAAAGTCACTTAAACTCCATAAGCTCGCTTCCAGTGATGGACAGTCACCCTCAAAATGAGCATCTGTTCAAGTCGTCGCTGTCTTCAAACGGCCGTTTGCCTTAAAACGAACCTCCCAGCCCAGTCGATCTCCAGCCAAGAGGAAAACCTTTGGGCAGTCCAAGCGCCGTCGCCAACCGGAGTGGCTGAGCTGACTCGACAAAGTTGTCCCTTCTGTGCATATTGAGTCGCCTCGAACCGTCGGTCACACACGTCGGCTTCCCGCCTTTTGGCGCGTTAGGCCGGCAAAGCCCGTGACCAATTACGACAATCCCTGCATCCGACGATCGCCGGCCACCAAACAACGCAGCGTTGAAGACGGTGTCGACGAACGTGCCGAACTGCGGGACGGTCCACACGGCCACGAGGGGTGTGCTCGCCGGTGGCCTGCCAGGCGTGGACGCGGTCGTCGGTCCCAGATCTGAGCGTGGGGCGGTAGCTGGCGATGGTGATGTGCCGGGCCGGGTTGCACTCGACCAGCCCCTGTTTGACGGCGAGTGTCGGGGTGCTCGTTGTAGTGCAGAGGTAAGTACGGCTGATCTGGCTCTGTTGCTGATCTTGTGACGGTGTCTCACGCCTGGAGCAGGATGCGTTTGCGGAGCAGGTCGAAGTTTGCCCGACCGTAACCGAGGCGTTTGATCAGCTTGGCCCTGGTGTTCTGGCCTTCGACCTGCCCGGAACTCCAGGACGTAGAGAGCCCGGCGAGGACGGCGTCGTAGTCGGTTCGGAGTCCGTCGGCGAACCGCCGTAGGTGGGGCAGGCCGTTCGCGGGGACGTTATCGATCCATTCGGACAAATCCTCGTGGCCGGCGAGGTTGGTCAGCATCTTGGCGAAGGTGCGCACGTGCTGGCCAGCGGCGGTCAAGTGCGGGCATGCCGCTTGGACCTCTTGCAGGTTGCGTGTCTGCTCGGGTGGTAGCCGGTCGGGGTGGGTCAGCAGGGTTGTCGTGGGGCGGGGCGTCGGGATCGGGCGTGGTGCGGGCCGGGCGGCCATACCCCGTTTGAGCAGGTGAACGTAGAGATTGACCGTGCTGCTGCTGCCGGTGTAACCCTGCTCGCGGACCTCCCGATACCGTCACCTGGCGGCGTACGGGTGAGGTTCCCCCTGCGGACCGGACACCCTGAGCCCAGACAGTGGTCTGGGGAAGGATGGCCTGGTGCCACGTCCATCGAAGTACCCCGAGCAGTTCCGTAGGGACGCTGTTGATCTGGTCCGTTCGTCGGGTCGGTCACTGCGTGAGGTCGGTCAGGAACTCGGCGTCAATCATGAGACGCTGCGGAACTGGGTCAACGCCGCTAAGGCCGCCGACGCCGCCGGACGCGGTCGCAGTCACGGCGAGGAGCCGGTGAGCGCCGACGAACGCGAGGAGCTTCGCCGGCTGCGGAAGAAGGTCGCCGAGTTGGAGGTCGAGAAGGAGATCCTGCGCAAGGCGGCCGCCTATTTTGCCAAGGAGATGGGTCGATGACCCTCCGCTACCGGTTCATCTCGGTGCGGTAGCAGCATTGGCGAATCGTCGCTTCACAGCGGCCGAGCGTAGCCGTCAGATGCTCGATGAGGGGGGCCGGCATCGGGTGGTTGTGTCCGCTGTCGTTGAGCACCTCGGTGAGCGCTCGCCGGGGCTCGGCCTCCAGCGATTGGGCCCATGCGGCGTGCGTGAGGATGTCGCGGGCGGCGTATCCGTCGGCGGTGCTGACGGCTGCCCGCACCACGCGCTGAGCGATGGCTGCTACGTCGGGGCGAGAGATGCCTCCGGTCAGCTCGATGATCGTAAGGGCAAGTCGGGTGTGGAAGACGATCTGCGATGGGTCGAGGGCCACGTCGTGGTAGCGCTGTGTCATCAGGGCGGTGTGCTCGGGTGGTGGCGGGTCGTTGGGCTGGCTCATCGCGGTGAGGCAGGCGGTGACAGCTGCTTCCCAGGGCTCGCCGGGGTGGGTTTGGTCGATCATCTGTAGTGCGGCGGTGTGTTGGTTACGGGTGATGCGGGCGATGATGGCGACTTGGCGTCCGTCGAGCATGCGGTGGCCGATGCCGTGGTGTTGCTGGAGGTGTGCTTCGGCTTCGTTCCACCGGCCGGCGCTGGTCAGCGCGCGGGTGCCGTCGGCGAGGTGTACGCCCCACAGCCATCGGACGAGTTCGCGGTGGCTGTCGTCGGTGGGGGTGAGGGCGGCGGCGGGTAGCGGGATGCCGTCGATGACGGTGTCTGTGCGGTGTGCGACGGCGTGGTAGAGGTCGTTGATCAGCTGGAAGCCGTCGTCGTGGTCGCCGACGCGGATGTGCAGGCGGGCGAGGTTGACCAGCGGTTCGAGGGCGTGGCGGGCGGGGATGGTGGCGAGGTGGTCGTGGTGGAGCCAGGCGCGGGCGTGGCGGTGGCACCAGTGGCGGGCGAGGTCGGGTTGGGCGCTGTCTGAGGCGATGAGGGCGGCTTGGTTGTAGACGCGGGACGCGGCGGTCGGGTCGTTGTCTCGGTGTGCCCTGTCCGCGAGGTCGGCGAGGGCGCCGATCCTCGCGGACAGGCCGGTGCACAACGGCCGCGACCGGGCGACGAGGGGAAAGCGGTGTGCTGTCGGCCCGGCGTTCATGGTCTATTCCCAGATCACGGTGACCGGGTGTTGCGGCCGCCCGATGACGAACCGGCCCTTGTCGGGCGCGTGCTCGCCGGGTGCGGTGGGGATCTCGATCCGCACGCCGCGCGTCCGGTACTCGCTGTCCCACAGTGCTGCCTCGGTGGCGGTCCTGTCGGCCAGGGCGACGCCGTCGGGGCCGTGGCCGATGACGCCGATCTCGTAGCGTTTCTGCCCGTTGACGGGCTCGGCGGATCGGAGGGTGAGGTAGGCGAGGCTGGGGCCTTCGACGGTGGCCATGGCGCCCCACTGGGGGTGCATCGGGGTGACCTGTCCTCGATCGATGGCGGCGCGTTCGGTGGTCATCCGCATGATCGAGTTGGGCAGGCGCAGGGCGAGCCACAGCTCGATCCATTCGTAGGGGACCATCGGTGGGAAGATCACGCCCGTCCAGACGGTGTGCGCGGGTGTGTCGAGCACCCCGGCGAGCTGGTCGCTGTCGACGTTCTGGTCCTTGTTGACGGCGAGGGTGACGTCCTGCTGCTCGTTGATCGCGACGATGCGGCGGGCGTCGTCGAGGCTGCCGCGCAGCGGCATGAACACGGCGAGTTGGCTGTCGACGCTGACGAGGCCGTCTGGGGTGCGGGTGAACGCGATCGAGCGGGACGTGACGCCGCGTAGCCGCAGCGGGACCACGATCCGGCCGTTGGGGGCGAGTTGGTCCAGCCAGGGGGTGGGGAGGTCCCAGACGCCGACGGTGGCGATGATCCGGTCGTAGGGGGCGGCGTCGGGGTGTCCGAGGGCACCGTCTGCGAGGATGGCGGTGACGTTGTTCGCGGCGGCGGCGGCGAGGTGGGTGGTGGCGCCGTCGACGAGGTCGGCGTCGACGTCGATGGTGTGGACGTGTCCGGTGGGTCCGACGAGGTGGCCCATGAGGGCTGCGTTGTAGCCGGTGCCGGCGCCGGCTTCCAGGACGGTGTGGCCGGGTTGCAGGTCGAGTTGTTCGAGCATCATGGCGACGATGCGGGGCTGGCTCGCGGCGCTGATCTTGGTGCCGTCGGCGGCGAACTTGGTGTAGACGGCGTCGTCGATGTAGGCGGCCTTCGGGGTGACGCCGGGTACGAACAGGTGCCGGGGGACGGTGGCGAAGGCGTCGCGCACGGCGGGTGTGCGGATGACCTTCTCGTCAGTCAGCCGCTGGGTCATGATGTCGCGCAGGGCTTCGGGAGTAGCGGAGTCGTGATCGCTGACAGTAGTCACTTGGGCAACCCTTGTAGTCGGTGGCGGGTCGGCGGCGAACGACGTCACGGCGTCGAAGCCGAGGACGCCGGTCATCGCCAACGCCGCCATGGTGGACAGCTCGGGCACGGAGATCCCGGCCCGGTTGGCGTGGAAGATGATGTGGTGGGCGAGCACCTGGCGCAGGCCGCGGGATAGTCGGCCCTCTCGTGACAGGGGGAGGAGTTCCTGTCCTGTCTTCTCGAACGCGGCGATCCACGGCTGCCAGCCGGCGAGTGGACCGTTCGGCGGCGTGCACAGGCTGGCCGGGTTGACGGTGAGCAGTGTCGTCATGGCTCGTACCAGTGGTTCGCGGTGCTGCTCGTCGTGCAGGGCCGGGTCGGCGTGGGCCAGTGGCCGCTCGACGGCGACCTTGGACCAGGTGTCGGCCTGCTCGTAGCGGTCGAGGCCTGCGCTGCGCAGCAGGACGCCGCACAGCAGGGCGGTCATCTCCCGCTGGCCGAGCGTCGGTGGGGTGTGTGCCCGGGTACGCGCGACGGCGAGCAGGTTGCTGCTGTCGAGGTGGAAGAGCCGATGGGCGGTGGTCATGCCGTCGGGGCCGCCGAACGCGAGTGTCTCCGGCTCGTAGATGCCGGGGTGCCAGCCGCTGATGTGCCCGTCGGCGGTCAGCTTGTCGAGCTGATCGGTGACCTGCCGGTAGCCGGCGTCGTCGGTGTGGAAGCGCAGCCGCCACTGGTGCTTGCGGATGTGCCACCAGCCCGTCAGGGCACCGAGCCGCACGAGGCGGTCAAGCTCGGGCGCGACGTGCGCCGCGACGGCCTGCCGGCTGGTGTCGATGGGGATGGTCGTCTGGTGCCAGGTGAACGCGGTCACGGCGGTGGTCTCCCAGGGCGGAAGGGGCGGGGTCAGGTGATGAGCAGGCAGGCGTCCCAGCGTGTGGCGACGCCGACTCCGGCGGCGGTGAGGCTGGCCAGTGCGGTGCCGGCGGCGCCGTCGAGCAGCCCCGGGCCGCCCCCGTCCGGACCCAGCAGCGTGGCAGCGGTGTCCTGCGGATCGGTGTCGGGGCGATGGATCGCGTCGAGGAGTTCGGTGGCGGTTGCCCGCAGCGCCGCTGCGGTGTCCGGGCTGGCGTCGGCGGCGACTCGGACGGCGAGGTGCGCCATGCCAGCCCAGCCATGACACAGGCCAGGGTCGATGACCGCGGCGCGGTGGCCCGGGTCGGTCAGCGCGTGCAGCAGAGCGGCCTCGGCGCGGTGTTGCCGGGCCGGGTCGCCGAGGACGAGCGCGGCCAACTGCTGTGCGCGAGCCACGCCTGGAGTTCCGTAGCACCACGAGGGGCGGCGAGGGTGCGCTGGCGGGACCGGCCTGCCGCTGCGGTGTTCGTCCCGAGTAATCCAGTAGGGCCACGCCGGCCTGCCGGGGCTGCCGCTCTGCCACTGGTCGAGCCAAGCGCAGATGGTGGCGATGGCCTCGATGTGGCCGGGAACAGTGACCCCGGCACGGGCGGCGAACGCGAGCAGGGTGAGCGGGCCGGCGATGCCGTGGGCGACACCCACGTTGGCGTGCCCGCCGGGATACCGGTCGTCGACGTCGCCGTGCGGGCCGACGTGCGTCCACCAGCCCGACACTTCGACGCCGTCGTGTGTGGCGGGTGCCGTCAGTCGGACCAGGTAGGACAGCACCGCCGTGACGGCGGGGCTGTCCGGTCGGCGGCGCAGCAGGTGCGCGCCGACGCCGGTGACGCCCCGGACGACGTCGAAGTCGGCCAACAGCGGGCGGCGGCCGGGCTCCAACCTTTCGGTGATGACGGCGACCCGGCGCAGGGTATCCTCGGCGATCGTGGCGTCCAACCCCTCCAGCGTCGACCGGTAGGCGCCGGGCAGGTGTTCGGCGACCGTCGCCAGTGCTACCGCGAGGGCCGGTGCACCGTAGTTGAGGTGGCTGTCGGCACCGGAGGTGATCGGTGTGCGTGCGGCGTAGGTGAGCCAGCGGTGCACCCGCTCCCACCCGGCGACCTGCGCGGCGGCGAGCTCGGCGTGCAGCAACACGATCCCGGGCGCCCCGTGGCCGAGATGGTGCGGCCACCAACTGCGCCCGCCCGCCAGAGCGGGGGAGATGGCCGGATCGGCCAGTCGCTGCGCGACCGCGTCGACCACCTGCAGCATCAGGTGCCCCTCGGTCATGCGGGCACCCCCGGGCGGCGGGCTGACCAGGCGAGGGCCGCCGCCCGGGCCAGGTGCAGGCAGGTCGGTTCGTCATTAAAGTCGATGCCGTGAGCGCGGATGTAGTGCCCGTGAAGGATGTGCCGCAGCGCGTCGTCGCAGTCGATGCCCTCGGTGTCCGGTCCCGCAACGGTCAGCAGCCGACGCCAGGCCGCGAGTGCCCCGTCCCGGGCCCGCCACCCCTCGAGGATTGCGGGCCCACTGGGCGCGGCGCGCAGCGCGGCCCAACCGTTGTCCGGGTTGCTGACCTGTACGGCTTCGCGGTAGACCGGCCGGGCGATCGGCGCGCCGGGCGCCCCGCTGGGGAAGTGCTCGATCAGCCACCGCATGCCGGCGGCGACGCCACCGAGGTAGGCGCTGGCGATGGCCACGGAGTGCGCGGCGATCAACGCCTGCCGGTGCGGCCGGTCGGGTTGTCGCAGCTGGGTGAGCACGGCGTGGGAGTCGGCGGTGAACACCTGCTCGGCCGCGCGCAGGACTTGCCCGGAGCCCCACCGTCCGGGTTCCGAGTACGAGGTGGGGTAGCGGACCTCTCGCAGTAGCCCATCGCGGTGCAGGCAGGCCGCCCACCTGCTGATCGACGAGACGGCCGCACTGAAGTCCTCGGAGTGGGGCAAGCGGATGCGTAGGCGCAGGTGCGGGTCGAAGCGGTCGGCGTCGCGGTAGCGGATGAACCACCAGTCGGGTTGCGTACCGAGGTCGGCGAGAAGTCGCGGCAGGTGCTCGGCGAGAATCAGGTCTTGGCGGCGGAGGTCACCGAACAGCTGCGCGTAGAGGATCGTGGAGGTGCCCGGCACGTCGGCGTGGTCGCGGCGGAGCAACCGGGCGGCCGTGGGCTTGGGAAGCGGCGGCCACGGCGGGGGCGTGCTTGCCTGCAGCGGGATGATCACCTCGTGTGGCCGGTTGCCGCACCAGCCCGTTCCCGCCGGGTCCACCACTTCGGTGAGCACCGCGTGGCCGGCCACCTCCAGGTGCCGGCGCAGCAACCCCCGATGCTCGGGCTTAGTGAGGTTCAGCAGCAGCCTCTTGTCGTCCACGACAAGTCGCACCTGCTCCGGCATCCGCCGCCGCTGCCGCCACGAGTACAGCTCCATGTCCCAGGCTGCTGCAGCGCGGTGCCGATCGGGCAGTTCACTCGCGACCAACCGCCACATTGCCGGGGCCAGCACGACCCGGCCGTAGCGCAGCCGAGGCCGGTAGGGCAGCTTCGCCGCGGCTCCCCAACTGACACCGGTGACCTGCGCGCACTGCGACCGCGTCAGCTCGATCAGGAATCGCGCCAGCCCCGGGGTGTGCGTCCGCAGGTTCAGTGCGTGCAACGCGCTCACCTCGATACGGCGACCAAGCCGAGGCACCGCCAGGAACAGCCGCCGGCCGTCACAGCCGACAGCGACATCCCGCACCGTCAGCACCTGCTCCCCCACCGGTCGGTGCTCGGAGAGGCTGAGCACCATCGGCAACGCCTGCGGCGCCCGGGTCACATGCGCCGTCGTCGGATCCAGCGGCGGAAACGACAGCTGAACCGACGCGGTGTCCGCGTCCGAACCGGGCAGCGCGGCCAGCGCCGCCAGGTGCGCTGCCGTGTCCTCCGGCTTGAGTACGGTGAGGAACCGGCCGGCCAGCCCGCCGACGTTACGGGAGATCTGCACCGCCTCCAGGGTGTAGCGGCCCTGTCGTAGTTCTTCTGGGCTGCCGGCGTTGACCCGCACCGCCATCTCGAGGTGCGACGGCAGCCGCGTCGGCGTCGGTCCGGCGTCGAGCCGGTCGACCAGCGCGTCATCGAGCACGATCTCGTCGCGGCCATCAAGCACCGCCGTCTGAATCAGAGCCAGGAGTAGTTCGTCCCGATCCTTGAGCCTCGCCGGCGGCGGGTCGACGAGCGTGCCAGGGTAGCCGGCGGGAAACCCGATGCCGCTGTCCGCGTCGATGACATCCAACAGCGGCACCAACGACCCGACGCCGTACCGCTCATAAAAGGCACGGTGGTAGTCCCGCCACGCCGGGGTACCGAAGGGGTACTCGCTGAGCCGAGCGAACAACACCGCCGCCCGCTCCACGTCCCGAGCCACCGACAGCGGCAGGACCACCTGGGCATTCAGGCGCAGGTCCAGGGCGAGGGGATGACACGACGACACGTGTACCCGCCACATCACCTCGGTGAGCTGCTCGCGAAGCGCGGCCTGACGGCCGGGGTGGCTGCTGTTGTGCTCGCGTACCAGGCGCGCGACCTCGTGGAGCTGCCCGCGTAGCGTCGCCAGCCTGTCGCGCTCGTCGGTGTCGGGCATCGCCGAGGTGATGCCGGCGGCATCGTCTGGGGGGTTGCGGCCGCTGAGGGAGGGCCGCAGTGGCGCGCTGGCAGTGGTGATGCCGGCGGCATCCTCGAGGACCCGGATGAGGTGGCCGAGGGCATCAGGTTCCGTGCTGGGCGCGTGCAGCTCGGTGATGAGCGCCCGCCGATCGACCAGCGCGGACAGCATCGCCATGATCGGCTCGCTTGGCGAGCCCGGGAACTCGGCGTGTAGCTTCGCCGCCAGGTCGGTGATCGGGACCGGGGTTTGCGCCGCGTCAAGCACCAGCCGCACCGCCGGCGTCACCGCGATGATGACCTCCGTCGGCACCGTCCCGCGCTGATCGGCTCGTGGCTGGTGCGCCACGACGATCTGGTTGCCACGCATGGTCAGCGCCGAGTTCATCACCACCCGCGCCCCGGCGAGAACATGAGGATCGCATTCGAGGTCGGTGATCACCTCCGTGAGCCAACCGGCGGCGGGCGCTGCCACCGCATAATGCGAGGCCGCCCACGCGGCCCCCGGTCGGGCCCCGAAGGCGGCAGTGGCCACGCCCGCGAGCAGGCCAAACGGCGTTGGCCGTCCGGTCATCCGGAGCACGTACCGCAGCACCGCACGCATGGACCGCTGAACCTTACGAACGTCCAAGGCGGCCGACTCGGCGGCGCAGTGCGATCGCACCGCGCCAGCCAGGTCGGGGCTGGCGTGACTGATCGCCTCGGCAACCGCCGTGATCGCCCACGCCCGTCGGAGCCAGGACTGGCCGGCGACCGCCTGGTCCTGGTCGCCCGCTTCGCCGAGCGGCCAGGCAGGCAGTGGAATCGGCGGCTGCGCGCAGGCCCGCACCATCGCAGGGCCCACTACCTGAAACCCGGCCGAGGGGACTGAGGATCGCACGTGCAGCTCCGGGGAAAGAGGCCGGGTGCCGGCCGTAAGACACCATTCGGGTCGGTGCCCATTGGCCGGCACCCGGAGGAAGGACGGTCAGCCGGTCGTGCAGGCAGTGCAGGTGCTGCCGCAGTTGTCGTCCGTCAGCTGGACGAGCCCGCCGAGATCGCCCTGCTCGATCACCGTGATGTCCAGGGCGAAGGGCGAGATGTCCGGGCCGCTGCCGGTCCCTGCCGGGGCGAGGTCCAGCGGCTGGGGTGCGGTGAGCATGGTCGACTCCTCTGGGTGAGTAGTGGTGCCTGACTCGTTGCGACTCAACGATCGCGGATCGGTTCGCGGCTAGGAATACCGACCTTTGGTCCGACCTTGCGTACCGACCTTGGTCCGACCGCCGCCTGAGCTGGGCATTCTCTACGGGCTCACAGCACATCAAGATCGTTTCGATGGCCCTCGGGAGTGCGTTGAACCCCCAGCCGGCAGCGCTGGTGGCCCGTTGTAGGCGGGCCGACGAACAGCGGAGGCCAGAGGTTAGAGATGCCTCGCCCCCCTGCACCTCGCGTGCAGGCGCTGCCAGGTGGCTCGTCGGATTGTTGGTCGCGCTGAAGCCAAGCCCGATGAAACCGGCGTGGCCTGCAGTCTCGGGCGCGGGCGGATCCGCAGCCTGCGAGGCGCGACCAACCGCGTGAGCGGCTCGGTTAGGACTCCGCGCTCGTCGCGGCGGTGCCGGATCTTGCATCCGCCCCCCTCGGCGGCGAACGTACCGACTGGGGCGGGTCGCTGGCGACGCCCGTGGCTGCACTGAAGCCAGGGACGCCGGCGACTGTCAACCGGGCGCTCCGCTCCATGCAATCTCAAGCTGCCCTGTGGCGGTCTTGGCGCGGTTCGCGACCCACCGCGGAAAATGGCAGGTCAAGGCCCGGTCTGACCCAAGGTCGGTACGCAAGGTCGGACCAAAGGTCGGCATTCCCAGGCGCAGCCAATTGCGTGATCGTTGATGCGCAACGAGTCAACCGTCGATGAATTGAGAAGTCGCGGGCCTCCACAACACAGGGATTCACGGACCCACCTCGACGCGCAGCCGTACGGGACCAACGACCAGGACCTGAGGTCCGACGTCCCGCGCGGTCGAGCGGAGGCTGGCAACCTGCGCTGATGCGGGCCCCTCAACAGCGGAGGGATTTGCGGATGTTTGAGCACGGTGAGCTGTCCCGCTACGGCTACCGGCAGGAGTTGAGCCGGCAGTTGCGGTTCCGGGACTTGATCGCGTATGGCTTGGTGTACATGGTGCCGATCGCGCCGATGGCGATCTTCGGCAGCGTGTACGGCGGCTCCGGCGGCATGGTGGCCCTGGCGTACGCGGTCGGTGTGGTGGCGTTGGTGTTCACCGCGTTCTCGTACGCGCAGATGGTGAAGGCGTTCCCCATGTCCGGCAGCGTCTACAACTACGCGGGTCGGGGGATCAGCCCGCCGGTCGGGTTCCTGGCCGGCTGGGTGATCCTCCTCGACTACGTCCTGGTACCCGGCCTGCTGTACCTGGTGGCGTCGGTGGCGATGCACACGACCGTGCCCGCGGTGCCGGTGTGGGCATGGCTGCTGGGCTTCGTCGCGGTCAACACGATCGTCAACTCGGTCGGCATCCGGATGACCGCCGCGGTTACCCGGCTGATGCTGATCGGCGAGCTGATCGTCCTGGCGATCTTCCTCGCCGTCGCCAGCTGGGCCCTCGCCTCGGGAAGGGGGCGGTTCAGCTGGGACGCCTTCTTCAACGCCGACACGTTCACCTGGTCCCTCGTCGCGGGGGCGGTGTCGATCGCGGTGCTGTCGTTCCTCGGTTTCGACGGCATCAGCATGCTCGCGGAGGAGACCAAGGACGGGGCCCGGCAGATCGGCCGGGCGATGGCCGCCGTCCTGGTCCTGGCCGGGGTGCTGTTCATCGCGCAGACCTGGCTCGCGGCGATGCTCGTCCCCAACCCCGCCGGCCTCCTTACCGACGGTGACCCGAACGGGACCGCCTTCTACGACGCCGCCCAGGTCGCCGGCGGCAGCTGGTTGGCGACGTTGTGTGCTGTGGCGACGGCGATCGCGTGGGGGTTGCCGAACTCGATGGTCGCCCAGGTCGCTACCTCCCGCCTGCTGTACGCGATGGCCCGGGACCGGCAGCTACCCGCCTTCCTGGCGAGGGTGTCGATCCGCCGGAGTGTGCCGATCAACGCGACCCTGCTCACCGGTTTGGTCTCCCTCGCCCTCGGCCTCTACATGGCGGCCCGCGCGGACGGGATCACCCTGTTGTCGTCGCTGATCAACTTCGGGGCGATGGTCGCGTTCCTGGTCCTGCACGTCTCCGTCGTGGTGCACCACCTCATCCGGCGGCGTAGCGGGAACTGGTGGGCGCACCTGGTCATGCCGGCGATCGGGTTCGTGATCCTCGCCTGGGTGGTGGTCAACGCCAACATCGCCGCCCAACGCCTCGGCCTGGCCTGGTTCGCCCTCGGCGTGATCGTCCTCGCCGGCCTGTACCTGTCCGGCCGCAGGCCGGTGCTGTCCGGTCTGGCACCCGTCCAACCGCAGCAGCCTGCCGTGGAGCGGGTGTGACGACGATGGAGAAGATCGTCTACCGGCCGGCACGCGACGAGTTGGCCTACACCTTCGGCGGCCGGATGCCAGTCGCCCACCTGCGCTCCGGCGACATCCTGCAGGTACACACCGAGGACTGCTTCGGCGGCCTCGTACGCGGGGTCGGGGACCTGCCGTCGCAGGTGTGCCGGATGCCCTACCTCAACCCGGTGTCGGGGCCGTTCTTCGTCGAGGACGCCGAACCCGGCGACACCGTCGCCGTCCACCTCGCCTCCATCGTCCCCGCGCGGGACTGGGGCGTGTCGTCGACGTTCCCGCACTTCGGGGCCCTGACCTCCACCTCGCACACCGCCACCCTCCAACCACCCCTGCAAGAGCGGGTGTGGGTGTACCAGATCGACCGGAAGGCCGGCACGGTCCGCTTCCACGCCACAGCGACCGAGCACAGCGTGAACCTGCCCCTGGACCCGATGATCGGCACCATCGGCGTCGCCCCCGGCGGGTTCGAAGCTCGGTCGACGATCGTGCCCGACAGCCACGGCGGGAACCTCGACACCCCCGAACTACGCGCCGGAACCACCCTCTACCTGCCGGTGAACGTGCACGGGGCGCTGCTCGCCCTCGGTGACGGCCACGCCCGCCAAGGCGAGGGCGAGGCCTGCGGGGTCGGGGTGGAGATCGCCACGACCACCACCCTCATCGTCGAAGTCATCAAGGACGTCCCGACGGCTTGGCCGCGGCTGGAGACCGACACGTCGATCATGTCGATCGGCTGCGCCCGCCCTCTGGAAGACGCCTACCGCATCGCCCACCACGACCTCGTCAACTGGACCAGCACCCTCACCGGACTGGAGGAGCTCGACGCCTACCAGCTCGTCTCACAGGCCGGACGGGCGCCGATCGGGAACGTGTGCGACCCGAACTACACGGTCCTGGCCGCGGTCGACAAGGCGTTCCTCCCGTGCCTGGCCGCCCCATACGGCGGGGTGCACGCCCGGCTGCGCCAGGCCGCGGCCGGGCCGCGATAGGAGTATGTGGCGATGACGGCATCGATCCCCCAACTGCCGCTGCGCGACGACCTGTTCCTGCTCGGCCACGACGACGACACCGGCCAACCCCACCTACACCGCCAGGCCCTCGCGTTGGGGATGGCCGGCGCGGTCCTGATCGACCTGGTCCTGGCCGGGCGGGTGACGCTCGACCCGAACGACGACACCCACCCCGCCGGCGACCGATGGCTGCGCACGTACACCGACCGCCCCGTGGGCGACCTGATCGCCGACACCGCGATCGCGTCGATCCACCACGCCCGCGCCGCCCCACCGCTGAAGGTATGGCTACGCGGCTTCGCCGACGACCTGTACGAACGCACCCGCGCCGGCCTCGTCGCCGCCGGAATCCTGCACCACACCGCCCGCCGGCGTCTCGGCGGACTGGTCCGCGCCGACACGTACCTCGCCACCGACACCAAATGGGCGGTCATCGCCCGGGCCCGGCTGCGCTACCTCGCCGCCGGCCGGCAACAGCCGGACAACCACACCGCCGCCCTCGCCGGACTCGTCGCCGTCCTCGGCCTCGCCACCCACCTCTACCTCAACGAAGACACCACGATCCTCACCACCCGCCTGAAGACCATTGCCGACCACCACCACCGGCCGGTACGCGACATCACCGCCGCCGTCGACGCCGCGGTCGGTGACCTCGCCACCGCCACATACCGCTGACCCCGACAACACCCACCCGAGGGAGACCATCGTGCGTATCCGCGCAGCCCAATGGACCGACCAGCCTTTAGTGGTCGGGCTGATCGCCGACGCCCTCCACGCCGACCCACTCGGCGCGTGGCTCGTTCCAGACGGGCGCCGGCGCCAGCAGGTGCTCGCTGGCGTCGCGGCGATCTGGGTGGAGCACGCCATGTTCTTCGGCGACGTTCACCTGGCGGACGACCACACTGCCGCCACGGTCGGATTCCATCGCTACCGACCCATTCCACCTCCGACTAGCTACCGCATCCGACTTACCGACGCTGCCGGCTCCGACACCGACCGCTTCGACTTGCTCGAGTCGCAGGTCGCTCTGAAGCAGCCCAGCGAGCCGCACTATCACCTCGCGTTCCTGGTGGTCGCCCCTACTCACCAGCGAACCGGGCGCGGCAACGAGTTGCTGACCCACCACTGCGGCCGCATTGACCGCGTCGAGCTGCCCTCCTGGGCTGTTGCCAGCGCGGGCGCGGCCGGCTTGCTCGGCCGGTTCGGCTACATGACTCGGTCGGCGATCACCCTGCCCGATGGGCCAACCCTGCACCCCATGCGCCGCAACCCCTTACGTCGCGACGACGACTGGCCCATGAACGCGCCCTCGACGAGCAGCGTTCGTCACGTGCGACAGGACCAGCATGCCTAGCTACGCAGCCCTCGCAGCCGCGCCAAGCCGCGACCCGTCGACTGACCGGGAAGCTCCTCGCAGATACCCGGCGGACTTCATCCACGCCGTCGTCCGTCGCGTCGCTTATGCCCGCAGTGTCAAGGCGCACGGTGCGATCGTCGGCGTCGCGCGTGAGCTCGACCTCGACCCGCGTCTCGTCCAAAAGTGGGTGAGCAAGGCGGACAGCCCGTCCTTGGGCTACCGCCGCAGGCCGGTAGCCGGCGGGATTGCTCCCGAGGCAGGCCTCGCTGCGGACCTGCTTCGCTGTCGGTTCTGCCGCGAGTCCATGAGCCTTGTTGAACTGGACGAGACCGTTCCTGGTTACCAGTGCCAGCCGAGTTGCCGACCGCGACTTCTCCACGCGGCGGCTATCGCCGAGGCCATCGGCCGGGCGATTCTGTGGCACGTCCCGCGGATTCTCCCGACCAGCAGTGCGCCGACGCCCCCACGGCTCGCGGCCACCTACGCTCACCATGTCCTCGCCCGCGTCACCGTCGGCGCTGCCCCACGGGAAATCGCTCTCACCTGGCGTCCCAGTCCCTTACCCGGCCCTCGGTGAGTTGATGTCTAGCCCAGCCGGATCCAGCCACACGACCATCCATTGGCAGATGGAAGCCAAGCAATTGCGACTGAGGGCGGACGAATCCCGAACGACGCCACCGTCAAGCAGCGCATGGCCCGCCGACTACGCACCAAACCCGGCCAGGTCGCCTACGCCCGCCGCAAAGCCATCGTCGAGCCCGTCTTCGGCCAGATCATGACCCGCCAGGACGGTCGGAAGCTACTGCTACGCGGCAAGGACGGGGCCCGTGGCGAGTGGCGGCTGCTGGCCGCCTGCCACAACCTCCGCAAAATCTTCGGACACCGCGGCCTACACGCCCTGGCCCCACCAGCCTGACCCACACACCGCGACGCCCCCACCCAGCACACGCCAGCCCCAACAACCGCCACCACCGGCACGCAACGCCCCCAACCAAACCACCGGACCTGAGCCAGCCCCCACACCGCCCCGACCGGGATTTCGTTACCGACCCGCGCTCCTAGCTGAAGGTGTGCGACCACGGAGGCCGGGGCTGCGCGGGGATGGCAAAGGGAGCGGTGGCCAACGTCGCGTCGGGCTGGGCCAGCGATGGCGCGCAGCCGGAGCGTCACTGAACGGCAATGAACGCGATGGTCGCGGGCACTGGCCGATACATCGGCTCGGCGCAGTGCCGGCCCGCCGGTCCCTGCTCTATGGCGCCGCGCCGTACACGTTGTCGCGAGTTGGAACGCGCGGCAGTCGCATTGGCCTTTTGCGCCGCCGGACCCGGGTGGAGTGCGGTGTCGCCGACTCGCCTGACACACCGACATGGTAGGGCTCCCGATCGATGTCGGCGGCGCGGGAGCCCGAGAGGATCGGCATCGACATCGCTGCCTCCTGGTGTGCCTGGCGGTGCCGGCGCGACGGGCGCGCCGGCGACCTGCGCTGGTTCGGGTCGGCCGCCACCGTCGACACCGCCTTGGCGGCTGGGGCGGGGCACACCTTGAGGTGCAAGGGGCAGCGATTGCTGGGATCGGCCGGCTAGAGGGAGGCCAGGCGGGCGTGGAGCGCGACGCTGTGCTGCAGACGCAGGAGGACGTCGGGGTCGTTCATGAATCGGTCGAACCGGTCGAGTTGGGCGGTGGTGAGGCCGGTGCTGGCGGTCAGCTGATCGCGCAGGTGCCGGGCCCGCTCGCGGTAGAGGGTGCAGCTGGGGCCGCCGCCGCGGCTGGTCTCGGCGTAGGTGGTGACGCACGCCTGGTCCATCCCCAGGGTGAGGAGTAGCCCGATGGTGTCGTCGGTCGCGGCCGGTCCTGCCGGGGAGGGGATGAGGGCGTTGATCGTCCGGACGACGGTATCGATGACGGCGGTGGCGCCTGGCGCGGCGGTGTAGATGACCGGCGGGATGGGGGTGATGGCGGCGAGGATGAGCCATCCGTTGGGGCGAAGCAGGGTCGTGATGGGTCCGAGGGCGTCGATCTGGTCCGGTTGGCGGTGGGCGAGGACGACGTCGTAGCTGGCGAGCTCATGTGGTAGGTGGGCCCCGTTGGCGGCGTCGATGGTGACGATCTCTCCGCTCGGACCGACCAGTTGGGACAGGTGTGCGAGGTCTGCGGCGCCCGTGAGGTCGAGGACTCGTTGCCCGGTGGTGACGCCGATCCGGTTCAGCTGGTCGGTCAGCAGCCGGCCGAGTGCCGCGACTGCTGCGGTGCGCCATGCCGATTCGGGTGTCGGGTCGGCGGGGGCGCTGGGTGCCGTGTGAGTGGTGTCGTCGGTCATGCCGGTGGTCTCCTATCGGCTGTTTGTGGTTGGGAGGTCGCACGGTGCCCCGTCGGTTCCTGCGGGTGGCCGTGACCTTGGTCGAGGCAGGATGCGCGCATGCGAGTGAGCTCGTGATGCATGCGGGTGCCGTCGGGGTGGCGTGGGTAGACGGCGCGGTGGGTGGCGGCGGTGCGAGCGAGAAGTTGGCAGGCTTGGGCGCAGTGCCCGCCTTGGTGCAGGACGAGGGCGAGGGTGGCCTGGGCGGCGAGGGTGGGCAGCGCTCGGGGGCCTTCGGCGGTGGTGTGGTGCCGGACGAGGTCGCTGTAGTGGTTCGCGGCTTCGGTGAGGTTGCCGGCGCGGCGGTGGGCGGCGGCGAGGACCTTGAGGGCGAAGCGCGTTTCCGGGAACCTCGCTCCGAGCAGATGTTGTAGGGATCGGTACGCCCAGGCGGCACAGGGCAGCGCGGCGGCGGGGTCACCGTCGGTGAGGGTGAGTTCGGCGAGCAGGGCGGCGGCTGTGGCGGTAGCAGCGTCCAGGGCAGTGTTGTCGTCGGTGGGATTGACGTGCAGCAGGCCGGTGCGCAGGACGTCCACGGCACGGGCACGGTCGCCGCGGTTGATGCGACTGCGGGCGTAGTCAATTCGCTGGGCGATGGACATTCGCGGCCCAACGAGCTGTCGGGAGGTCCGATCGCCAGGTGATGTGTAGGTCGCCGGCCGTCGCGCCGACCTCGATGCGTCGGATCGCGCCCGGGGCGTAGGCGGCAGCGGCGTGGGTCTTACCCGGCGGCACGAGGTGCGGGGCGCGGTTCAACATCGTCTTGGCGACGGCATCGCCAATCGCCGCCGCCTGTACTGGGAGCCGGCCGCAGGCGGGCATGCAGAGGTAGACCTGAGGGGATTCCGGGAGTTGCACCAGGATCATCGGCTTGGCGCAGTGATGGCAGGCAAGCAGCCCTGGCGGCACGGGGGCGGTCTGCACCGCGCGGGCTCGCGCCACCCACTCCTCGATCGTCGCCGCTGACACACCGTGCTTGCGGGCCGCCTCGGCCATCGCCCGCAGGAAACCGAGTTCGGTGGCGCGCTCGAACGCGGTCGCCACGGCGTCGACGACGAACGCCGGAGTCCACGCGGCGACCGGAGGCGTCCGTGTCGGCATGGCCCGCTCCTGTCCTGATTGAGAATCATCACGTCCCTGAAGGGGCGCTCGCCGGGAAGACGGTCCGACTCAGTCACTGACCCGACCCGGTGCCTGAGTTGCCCACATGGGTGTGTCGTGTCCACCGGCGGCGAGTGGGCCCGCCGCTGGTTGGCGCGTTGCACCTCAACGATCACGGAGCGGCCGGCGGCTGGGAATACCGACCTTTGGTCCGACCTTGCGTACCGACCTTCGGTCCGACCAGCCTCTGAGCTGGACATTTACAGCGGACCACAAACACGCTCAAGATCATTTCGGGGACTTGCGGGGTTATATTCGGCGCACCCGGCCGGCGATCGTCGACCGGGTAGACACAGATCGCTGGAGGCTTCCGGTGACCCGCCCAAGTCCGTACGTTCGCCGGCAATGGCTAGGACGCGAGATCAGGCGCCTACGCGACGAGCACGGCATCTCAGCTGAACCGCTCGCACGCGCGGTCGGATTCCCGAGACAACAGCTCAGCGCCCTGGAGAACGGGCGCGTCGGCCCCGACATCGACATGGTCAGCGCGATCTGTGACTACCTGGCCGTCGGCGTGAACCGCCGCACGGCGATCATGGACGCGGCGGCCGATGGGTGGGCGCGCGGGTGGTGGATGGCCGACGCACAACGGATGGGCGTCCGGCAGGCCACCTATGCCGACCTGGAAAGCGGTGCCAGAACCATCACCGAGTACGCCCTGGCGCTGATTCCCGGACTGCTCCAAACGGCCGCGTTCGCCGACGCTCGGCTACGGAGCGAACCTGCCCGTCACGCTGAGACCTTCGACCCCGCTGCTGCGGTCGCCGCCAGGACTCAACGTCAGCAACTACTGCTCGCCCCCGACGGGCCCCAGTACGAGGTCGTACTCGACGAGATCGCGATTCGGCGGCGCGCCGCCGAATCGCACATCGTCGCGGAGCAACTCCGGCACATCATCAACGTCTGCGCGACGCACCCCACCGTGACCGTCCGGGTGCTGCCGATCGACGTTCCCATGAAGGGCCACAGCGCATACAGGTCGGCGTACTCGATCTACCGCTACCGCCACACGCCGAGTTCCCTGGCCGTAGCAGTCGACACCCTCACGAATGATGTGATCTACACCGATTCAGATGAAATTCAGCCTTATCTGAGCCTGCACAGCCGGCTGAAGGCCGCCTCGCTTGCACCTGACCTCAGCATTCAGCTGCTCCGCGCCGCGGCGCAGGACATGTCACCCATCGAAGGAGCTCCCGCATGACCACGCAATTCACAGGATGGCGTAAGTCCACCCGCAGCGACGACGGCAACTGCGTCGAGGTCGCCAACGCCAACGACGGCACCACCGGCGTACGCGACTCGAAAGACATCAACGGCCCGGTCTTGGCGTTCCACCCCACCGCGTGGAACGCCTTCGTCGGTGGCGTGCAGTCCGGGGCGTTCAACCGTTAAGGCTCGGCACACCGAGCAGGTGCAAGCGCGATGCCGGGTGACGCGGAGTGCGACCTCTGCAGCATCTCGGCTTAGTTGGGAGCGACAAGGCCCCGAACGACGCCGGACGCGGATTGCACTGGTACGACCGCGTCCGGCGCTGCCGGTCGCCAGCTTTCGTCCGCCCTCACCGGAACAGCACGACAGCTCGGCTGAGACGCGTCGGGCACCTCCGTGGCTGGCATCTGCACTGCACGCGGCCGCGCGCGGGCCTAGACCGGCTACGACGCGCTTCCTGGCCGCCGCCTACGCAATTCTTCGAGAAGCCCCGGCGGCCGGATCGGCGCACACCGTAGCGTCGCCGCCTCGTCCACCGCTGGTCGAAGGTTCGTGGTAGACGGCGCGGCACCGCCTGGCGGGCCGGCAAGCTGATCGAACCGGTCCTCAACCTCACCGAGGTCCGCAGGATCGCACATGCCCGCGTGACCGCCTGACGGCCAGGCGCACCGGCCCGGGCGACGCCGATCCGTAGGGCGGACACGCGATGATCGCCATCGCATGATCCCCGGAAACTCGTGCAACACTCGATCATCAATTACATTGACGCCGTTGCGGGTCGGGTGAGAACTAAAACGAGGTCGAGGAGGACACGCACGTGCCTCGCCATGCGGATGCGGTAATCACTCCTAACGAGCAACTCTCCGGCGCGCGGTCCCGGCTCCCGTCATCGCGGCGGCCTGGGCAGTGCATGTCGCGGGGCGAGCTGGCTGATGCTGTGAACGCGGAGCTGGACCGGGCTCTGGGCCCGGCTCCAGGAAAATCAGACTCTCCCCACGAGGGTGGCGCTGCCCCTCACTATGTTCATGAGCGTTGGGTAGGAAAGCTTGAGCGCGGTGAGCATCGCTGGCCGAGCCCTGAGCGTCGCGCCGCCCTCCGCAGCCTCTTCGGGGTCACGAACGACGCTGCTCTCGGGCTCTACAGTCCTCGGCGCACTCCCACCCTTACCGGCGACGAGGATGCAGGCATCGCGGTCTCGGGTACCCTGCCCGTCCTCCTGGTCCCGCCCCTGGAGCCCACCATGGTCCATCGTCCTGACGATATCGACACGCTGATCGCCACACTGACTGACGCCACAACGCCAGATGCCACCAGGCTCGTCGCCGTCTACGGTCCCGGCGGATTCGGTAAAACGACCTTGGTGACGCAGGCATGCCATGAGGCCCGCGTCCGAGAGCTCTTCTCCGACATCCTCTGGCTGGAAACCGGCGAACAGTGTTCGCCCGCCCGCCTGGTGCAGTTGATCTCTGACCTCTGCGTGCATCTGGGCGGCGCGCGACCGGCCTTCGCCGACCCCGAGCAGGCCGGCTTTCACCTGGCTCGGATGCTCGGCGACCGACGTGTTTTGCTTGTGATCGACAACGTCTGGTCTGCCGCCGACCTTGTCCCGTTCCTGCTGGGAGGACCGGCCTGCGTCCGCCTCGTCACGACCCGCAACGTTCGGGTGTGCCCGTCGCAAGCCAGAGTGCTACGCCTCGGGCCCATGTCCCCGACTGAGATCCGTGAACTCATCAGTCGCAGCGTGCCTAACCTAGGGCGGCAGGAGACAGCGCGTCTCGCTAGCCTTTGTGGTGGTTGGCCCTTGCTTGCGACGGTTGTCGGCTCCAACATCAGTCAGGACATCACCGCTGGCGCACCGCCCGGCCGCGCGGTGAACGAAACCGGAGACACCCTGCGGACGTACGGACCGCACGCGTTCGACGTCTCCGATGCCGACCAACGGCGCAGCGCAATAGGACAGGCCATCACCTCCAGCCTCAGGAGCCTGGAGGAGAACGTAAGGGTTAGTGGTGCCTCATCGCTGAGCGACCGCTATCTCTCGCTCGCGATCTTTCCCGCCGCGACACCAATCCCGCTGCGAGTGCTGTCATTGTGGTGGGAGCGAGCCTACGGATGGCCGCCTTCGGCTACGCGACAGTTCTGCCGGGTCCTCGCGGACCGTTCGCTCATCGATAGCTACCTCGCCGATCAAGACGTGATCCATCTCCACGACGTCTTTCGCGCATACGTCCGTCACATGGTGGGCGACCGCTGGTCCCCACTGCACCGGTCCCTCGTCAACGCCTATCGCTCCGGCCTTTCCGGTTGGGGCGACCTGTCACCAGATCACGAATACATGTGGCGAAATCTCACCCACCACATGCATCAAGCCGAACTGCATCTGGAGGTCATCCAGGTCCTCTCCGACTCGGCCTACATTGTGAAGAAGGCCGTGACGTTCGGGCACGACTCGCTGGTAGCCGATCGCACGATCATTGATGCCGTCGCCGCACGTTTCCCTGCTGGCGAGTCCGACCACAAGACCTGGCTTGTGGCTTCTACTCTCACAAGCGAGGGATATCTTCTGCGCGGTTTGCGTTCAAGCAGCGACATCGCGCTCACATTGCTTGCCTCTTTCCTACGCTCTACCGACGAGCCAACAGTCGTGGACGAGCTTCGACGAATCGGCGCGGGAAGCGGCTTCGAAGTCGATTGGGCCACCGGCAGCCAGGACGAGGCCGACGTCAGTCATGTCGGCGCGGTCACGGGAGTGGCCGTACACGACAGCGCGGCTGTCACCTGTGGTGAAGACGGAACTGTTCGCCTGTGGGACCTCGCGGCCCGGCGGCACATCCGAAGCTACCGCGGGCACACGGGATGGGTCTTCGCCACGGCGATTTCAGGCGACGGTGAGATCATCGCCTCAGGTGGCGACGACGGAATGGTCCGCTTGTGGCGGCGGCACACTGACGAGCCGATCGGCGTGCTGCTCGCCCACACCAGCCGTATTCGTAGCCTCGCGTTCGCCCGCACCGGCGGTCTTCTTGTCTCTGGTGGCGAGGATGGCAAGGTCTGCCTGTGGGACACCGAGCGCAAGCGGCTGCTCCGGACGCTGGAAACTCCCGGTGTCCCGGTATGGTCCGTGGCGCTTGGGTGCGCCGACTCCCTTGCCGCCGCGGCCGGCGAGGACGAGTTCGTCCGCCTGTACGATCTTCACACAGGTCGGCTGCTCGATGAGAAGGTGGCGCACCAAGATTGGATCAGGTCCGTGGCCTTCGCCACCACTGAGCCGCTGCTCGTATCCGGATCTGGCGACCGTACCGTGCGACTGTGGAACGTAAAGGACGGCCGGCTCACGCTGCTTCGAGCTACCGACGCCCAGCCAGCCCGTCCCCGTTGTGTGGCCCTGTCAGCACAAGCTGATCTCATTCTCTCGGCTGGGGAAGATGCGACTGTCCGCGCCTTTGGAGATGCGGGACTGGTAGGCGAGACCCGCGTAGCCGCTGGTGTCGACTGGATCAGAACGATCGCGACGACGCCAGGGGGCGAAGTTGTCGCTGGCTGCGAGGATGGCGCACTACGAACGTGGGATGGAACAAGCCATGGTCGGCTGACCGTTCTCGGCAGCGGCGCCAGCACCGCTTGGTCTGCGGCGTTCGCCGACGGCGGTCGTCTGGCCTTCCTTGGCAGAAGCGACGGAGTGATCGAGGTTAGGGACAGCGGCTCCTCGGAGCTCGTCCGAACCCTGCAAGCGGGCACCGGCCGAGTGTGGTCGGTAGCGACCGGCCGAAGCTACGTTGCCGCGGCCTGCGGCGACGGGACTGTCCGGGTTCTCTCCCTCGATGGCCAGCGGTCTTTGGAATTGAACGAGAACGAACAGCGCACATGGGCCGTGGCCGTCGCCCGCACCGACACGCGCGTGGCAGCCGCATCAAGCGACGGTGTCGTGCGGGTGTGGGATCTGCAGTCCGGCCGCATCGCGTGGGAGCGGAAAGCCCATTCGGGCCGCATCCGGTCGGTAGCCTTCGACGACGCAGGGGACCACCTGGTCACAGGCGGCGGGGAGGGAATCGTCTGTGTTTGGCAGATCTCGACCGACACCAAGGTCTGCGAGTTCACCAATCCAGGCGGCTGGGTACGGACTGTCACCATCGATGATTCGGGAACACGGGTCGCGGTCGGGTCAGGCCTCGGGGACATCTACATACGCGATCTGACCGAAGACGAGTTCGTCGCCCACCTGCCGGGCCACAGCGGACGCATCCTGATGCTCGGCTTCGCCTCGACCGCGGACCAGATCGTGTCGGCAGCGGCTGACGGGACGGTTCGATCATGGTCACAAGCCGCGCAGCAGCAGCACGCGCAGGTACGAGTTGACGCCTCGCTCCATTGCGCCGCCTTCAGCAGCGACAGCGGGCGGGTGCTCGCTGTCAGCGCTGGCGGAGCCGTGGCGATGTCGACCCACAGGCAGTACACCACAGGATAGGAAGCGACAAGGATGCAGACCTCCCTCCTTCAATCAGTCCCAAACGATCCTTCTGCTGGGGAGGATACGAATGGGAAAGCACCTGAGTACCCGGCGATCGTTAGCAACGCGCCCGGATCGTTCGCCTGGCATGTCTTCCAGGAACGCCATCCCAATCTCGTCTCCAAACTACGCCAAGCGCACCCCTACCTCCCCTTCCAACATCAGGCGCTGAACAGCCTGGTTGAGGAAACGTTGACGGGGCAAATCAGCCGACTCCCCCGATCGGCCCACGACCACGCCGCGTGGGATGCCTGGGGCGGCGACTACTTCGGGCAACGCTGGTACGATGTGCCCTTCCTATGGGCCGAGAGCTACTTCTACCGCCGACTGCTTGAGGCAATCGGCTTCTTCACGTCGGGTCCGTGGTTCTGGGTCGACCCGTTCGAGTTTCTCAAGACCGCGGAGTTGCAGGACCCCGTGCTCGACCACGAGTTGGCCGCGCTCGACGACCTTCGACACCTCTCACCAGAGCAGCGCGCCGAGGCGCTTCTACTGGCATCGTTGTGGGGCAATCGGGCCGACCTCGGATTCCGGATCGGCAGGGCAAGCGCCGCCGGGGAACCCGCGCTGGCCGCAAGCTTGGTCCGCGACGACAGTGCCGCCATCTGGTCGACCCTCACCAGCGGTGAGGCTCGCCGAGTCTGCGTTGTCGCAGACAACGCAGGGCGGGAGCTGCTGGCTGACTTGGTCTTCGTGGATCACCTTCTTCAGGAAGGGCTCGCATCCGAGGTCGCGCTGCATCTGAAACCACATCCCTACTACGTCTCTGATGCGGTCACCGCCGACCTTGTCGGATGCCTTCGCCGTCTCGCCGCAAGCGGCGGCAGCGCGGCCGACATCGCAGGCAGGATCCAGCACGCCCTATCCAACGGCTACATAACTGTTTACACCCACTGGTTCTACTGCGCGCCGCTGTCCTTCCACCACATGCCGTCCGACCTGGCACGCGAATTCGAGTCAGCGTCGCTGACCCTCATGAAGGGCGACCTGAACTATCGCCGCCTGGTGGGCGACTGCGACTGGCCAGCGACTACACCCTTCACCGAAGCGGTCGACTACTTCCCGGGTCCGGTCGCCTCCTTGCGCACCCTCAAATCGGACGTAGTCGTCGGCCTAGACAGCCAGGCCCTGTCCGCGCTCGATGCCTCCGGCGAGCCCTGGCGTACGAACGGGAGTCACGGCCTAGTGCAGGCACGCATGTGACAGAGCGCAACACCACGACGATCGGCAGGAGGTTTCTCGCCTCCTGATTTCTCGCAAGTCAGCAAGGTCGGACCAAACCGTCGGCACCCAAGGTCGCTGTATTGCCAAAAACGAGCTGAGTTAGGGGCAATGCTGCTTTAGTTAAGGCGGTGTGCAGTTGTGGCATTCTACCGCTGATGCGGCCCGGGTGTTATGTTCACGCCCGGGGTCTCTCAAGAGAGTCTCGCATAAGGCCAGGGAGGGCTTCGATAGGGGTTTTGCGAATCGCGACCTGCGGAAACGTGACCATTTACCGGCTTCTGGCAGAACTCTCGCAGCTGAACGTTTCTGCGAGAAGCCGGGACGCCGACGGGGTGTCCACTATGCCCGACTGCGGTGGGCATGCGGTCATGCCGTCGTCGCGAGTGCGTCGACGGCTTCGAGGTAGTCGCGGCGGTTCTTGCTGCGGCAGGGTTTGCCGTCGACAGTGAGGTCTGCCAGTTCGCGGGCTCGGGACAGCACGAGTGGGGTACGGAACTGTGCTGGGGTTTTCCCGAGATGGTTGAGGGCGATGTGGTAGCCGCTGTCGTAGTCGCCGAGCCGGATGACGCAGGCCGCCGCATCGAGCCGGATCAGGGTCGGGTTGATGTGCTCGGCCTTCGGATAGAGCTTAAGGGCCTCCTTCTGGGCCTCGACCGCTCTGTGCGGGTCGCCGACGAGAGTCAGTACGGCCTCCCGGTGGAACGCGAGTTGCTGGGCGGGGTAGCCGTAGATGCTGTTGCCGGCATCGACGCCACGGAGCCTGCCGGCGATAGTGTCCGCCCGGTTAAGGGCGTCGAGCGCGTTGGCGGTGTGGCCCAGGCGCGCCCAGGCGCGGGCCTCGGTCGCGGCGGCCAGGGCAGCGCCGGCGCAGTCGGTGTCTCCAGCCCGGTTACGGGCCTCGGTGGCGAGTGTGATGGCAATCTGCGGCGGCCTCTGGTGGTAGAGGCTGACGGTGGCTTCGCGGGCTCTGACCCAGCTGGTCAGGGCTCGGTCGCGGGTTTCGTCGGCTGCGGTGGCCGCGGTGGTGAACCAGGAGCGGGCGCTTCGGTGGTGTCCGAGGTCGGTCAGGATGTTCGCCGCAGTCCCCGCGAGTTGGGCGCTGACCCGGCTGATGCGCTGCTGGCTGTCGAGTGGCTGGCGCCGTCCGGCGTGGATCTGTAGGTCGGCGAAGTCGAGCAGGACGTCTTCGAGGACTTCCAGCGGTGGGCGGCTCTTGAATGCGTAGCCGTACCCTTCTGCGGCGGTCTCCCAGCGGTCGAGGGCGACGTCGCTGACGGTCGAGGACCCGAGGATTGTGTCCATCTCGGCGCGGATACGTTCGAGCATGGACAACAGTTCTGGCGACAGCGCCGGTCCGGCGGAGCAGGACATCAGGAGTCGTAGGGCCTGTCGTCGGTGCACGGCGGCCTCCTCGGAGATGCCAGCGACAGCGGATGTTTCCAGACAAGCACCTGCCGTACGGGTTTGGCTAGCGAACGCCCGTATGGCGGACGGCAGTTCGAGCTCGGTGCCGGGCGGCGAGTAGTCGACCGCCCAGCCGAGCTGGATGGGGCCGGTGTGGTGGAAGCGGCACAGGGCGTCGCGGTAGGTCTCGCCGGGCCGGGTGGGTCCGTTCTCCCAATGCGTCAGCTGCTCGCGGGTCAGTTTGCAGGCGGCGAGACCGTCATCGCGGCGGGACCGGTGCAGGGCGTCGACGGCTTCCTGCACTTTCAGGCCACGAGCGAGCCGGTACGCCTTCAACGGCAGCAGGTGGCAGCAGGCGGTGATCTCGGCGGCGAGGGCGTGCAGGTGCGTGCCGCGGGGGTTGAGGTCGACGCCAGTATCGAGCCGGGCCCGGCGTTTGGCCGCCGCGCAGTGCGGTTGGTGTTCCTCTGGTCGCATCGGGGTCGCCTCCTGCGAGAGGGGGACCAACGGTAGCCGGTTGGGAGGCTGTCAGTCATCTCGCCGCGCTGAAGTGCGAAGCGCTGTCACCGAGACGTGCGTGCAGCTCACCCGTGTTGGTGGCAGTGCGAGCCGCTCGCACTGCCACCAGGCGTGACCTGGCCAGCATCCTCGACGGACAAACGATTCCTGATCCGTGGAGTGTGGTGATGATGGGTCTTCCTACGGTGCCCGTGCTGGCCGGCGCGGTCGCTGATCCGACCGAGCTGGCCCGGCTCGACGATGCCTATCTGTGGCAGCCGTGGAGCCCTGTGCGGCGTTCCGAGGATGCGGCGACGATCGTCGCCGGGGACGGCTGCGAAGTCGTCGACGCCGACGGCCGTCGGTATCTGGACGCGCGTGGTGGCCTGTTCAACGCCACGGTGGGATACGGGCGTCCGGAGGTCGTCGAGGCGATGGCCGCGCAGGCGCGAACCCTGATGACCTACGGGCTCGGGCCGGCGTCGACGCCGCCAGCGGTGCTGCTGGCCGCCCGGCTGGCCGGACTGTTCGGTGAGCCGCTCACCCGCACGTTCTTCTGCCATTCCGGGTCGGAAGCGACCGAGACCGCGGTGAAGATGGCCCGTTTCTACCACGCGTTGCGGGGCGAGCCGCAGCGGAGCACGGTGTTGTCGCTGGCCGACGGCTACCACGGCAGCAGCCTGGCCGGTGCGGCGCTGACGCGGCTGCCGGCGGTACGGGCCGGAGTCGAGCCGATACCGGCCGGGTTCGCGTCGGTGGCCACACCCCGCTGTGCCGCCTGCGCGGCGGGTGAGGCGCATCCGCGTTGCGTGGTGCCCGGCCCGGAGGCGTTGCAGGAGGTGATCGTCCGGTTGGGGCCCGGCCGGGTCGCGGCGTTCGTGGTGGAGCCGGTGTTGGGTGTCGGCGGGATCGTCGAGCTGCCGCCGGGATATCTGGCCGCAGTGCGGCGGGTCTGCGACGAGCACGGGGTGCTGCTGATCGTCGACGAGGTGATGACCGGGTTTGGGCGTACCGGTGCCTGGTTCGCCCACCAGGCCGACGGTGTGGTCCCGGACATCGTGACCACGGCCAAGGGCCTGGCCGCCGGGTACGCCCCGCTGGCCGCCGTCACCGCGACCCAGCAGATCTATCAGGCGTTCGCCGCCGATCGAGTGCTGGGCGGGTTCCGGCACGGCTACACCACCGGCGGGCACGCGGTCGCTGCGGCGGCGGCGCTGGCGGTCGTGCAGGTCATCGAGGACAACGACCTGGTCACACACGCTGCGCAGGTCGGCCGGTCGCTGCTGCAGCGGCTGCGCGCAGAACTGCCCGGGCCTGTGGTGCGGGAGGTCCGTGGCCGCGGTCTGCTGGCCGGGGCGCAGGCCGGCACCGAACGGCAGGCCGCCGAGATCGTGCGGGAATGCCGGCGCGACGGTGTCCTGGTCCGGCCGCAGCAGACGGTGGTGACCCTCGCGCCACCGCTGGTGCTGTCGCGGGAGCAGGCCGACCGGGTCGCCGACAGCCTGGCCAAGGCTGTGCGGGCCGTCGAGGCACGGTCATGACACGGCTCACCGTGGTGCTGCCCTGCGCCGGGCGCGGCAGCCGGCTCGATCTGCCGTTCCCGAAGGAGCTGCTGCCCGGCCCGGACGGGCGGGTCCTCATCGATCACAGCTTCGCACTGCTGGCCGACGCCGACGTGCAGGTGCTGCTGGTCGTCGGCCCGGACCGGCAGGCCACGATCTCCCACGTCGCCCGGCGATACACGACGATCCCGGTCGCCGCGGTGCCGCAGCTATCCGACACGGACGGCTGGATCGGGGCGGTGCTGTCGGCGCTGCCGTTCGTCATCGGCCGGGCGTTGGTCCTGCTACCCGACCAGGTGCTGCAGACCGCTCCGAACGACGATCCGATCGGCCGGGCCGACCAGATGCTGCACGACGCGGATGCGTGCCTGCTCGCCGCGCGGTGCGCCGACGCGGACCGGCTGGCCGTTGACGGGGCGCTGACCGTGACGTACCAGCCCGGCGGCGGTCCGGCCCTGCTGCGCCGGATCGCCGACAAGCCCGGAGCAGCCGCCGTGGCCGGGCACAACGCGGTGTGGTTCGGGCTGGGATTCCGCCGGGCGGCCGCCGACCAGGTCCTGGCCCAGATGCGCGCCGCGCAGGACCGGCTGCTGGATATGACCGCGTTGCGCGGCGGCCCGCTGCACGACGCGCCGGTGATCGAGGTGCCGCCGTTCCTGGACTGCGGCACCTGGCCGTCGGCCGCTCGGCTGTGGCACGCCGGACAGGAGGCTCGGGCATGCGGCTGAGCATGTTCACCGGCCCGTACCCGGTCGGCGAGAACCTGGGCGGGGTCGGGCTGCGGCTGTGGGAGCTGGCGACGTCACTGGCCGACGCGGGCGTGCACGTGATCATGGCCTGCCCGCCCGGCTCTGATCTGAGCTGGCAGCGGCCGCGGCTGCGGCTGGCCGTGTTCACCGAGGACAGCTGGCCGCGGCTGGTCGAAGCCAGCGATGCGGTGCTGACCACCGACCTGCCGGACCAGCGGGTCCTGCTGCACGCCTACCAGCTCGGCAAGATCCTGCTGTGTGAGAACGCCACCCCGATCGAGCATTTGGATTACACGCAGGTGCGGCAGGCCACCGATCCGCAGGGCGTCTACGACGATCTGCTCGAGCGCTACCTGCTGCAGGCATGGACGTGCGACCACTTCGTGCTGCGCTCGGCGGTGGAACGCTCCGGGATCCTGGGCACCCTGGCCGCAATCGGCCGGCTGAGCCCGGACCACCACGCCCGCTCCCGGACCCTGGAGCATCTGCTGACGTTGCTGCCGGTCGGCTTCACCACCGAGGCCGCGGCGATCGCCGACACGGCACCGGTGACCGCGACACCGGCCGAGTTCGTGTGGTCCGGCGGAATCTGGGACTTCTACGACACCGTCACCATGGCGCAGGCCCTCGCACAGCTACGCGACACCGGTCGCACGGCGCGGGCCCGGTTCCTGTATGCCCCGCCGGCCGACCAGCACATCGCCGAGATGGCCCGGCTGGTCCAGGCCGTCGGCCGACTCAGCCTGGACCAGTTGGTCGAGTTCCCGGCCGGACCACTGCCGCACACCGCCCGCGATGGCGTGATCAAGGCGAGCCGGGTACTGGTCGTCCTCGGCCGCGACGGCGCCGAGAACCACACCTGCCTGCGGCTGCGCCTGCGCGACGCCCTGCTGTACCGGCTGCCGGTGGTCGTCGACGACCTCGGCGCGTCCGGTGACTGGGTCACCCAGTGGGGTGTCGGCCTGGCCGTCGACACCCGCGACCCGGACGCGGTCGCCGGCGCGATGGCGGCGCTGGCCTTCGACGATTCCGTCTACCGGCGCTGCCGTACCGCCATCGACCGCGCCCGCGGACCGCACACCTACCAGGCCAACCTCGGCAACCTGCTCGCCTTCCTGCATGCCGGCCGGCGGGCTCCCGACGCTGGCAGCGCCCGGCAGCGGGCCGCGGTCGCCGAGCTGCTGCGCCGTCGCCCGTCGCTGATCGCAGCCCCGCTCAACCCCATCTGACCAGGAGGACCTGATGCCCACCACCGCCCTCGACCGGCTGCTTGCCGACGACACCGTCCGCGCCAGCGTGCCCGCCTTCGACGCGCACCGCGACCTCATCCCGCTGCGCCTACCCGCCTGGGACACCGCCAGCACCGAAACGGTCAACGCCCTGACCGGGCGAGTCGCCACGGCCGGGTTCGCGCTCGTGGAAACCGGCACCGCTCCGGGCCAGGACGACCTGCTCGGCCTGGCCGGACTGCTCGACCTGGGGGAGCCGTTCGTGCCGCCGCTGTACCGGATACCCGGCAGCGTGCAGGTCGGCACGGCCGGGGTGTCCCAGCTGACCGCCACGCCCGGTGCCGCCGCCGACGCCGCCCGGCACCCCGCGACCTCCGCCATCGGGCAGGGCTGGCACGTCGATGGCACCCTGCAACAGCTGGGTGAGGTCCGTACCTCGCTGCTGCTATGCGTCCGCCCCGCCGCGACCGGCGGGCAGTCGCTGCTGTTCAACGCCACCGCCGCGTTCCTCGACCTGGCCGACCACGACCCGGCCGCAGCCGCGGCGCTCATGGCCCCCAGCGCATTGGTACGCATGGCCACGGTGAACGGCAGCAACGACAGCACCGCCGGCCCGGCGTTCGCCGTGACCGGCGGGCAGTTGCTGACCCGGTACGCGCGCACCGACGCCGACCGCTGGTTCCCGCCCTCGGGCGACCCGGCCGCCGTCGACCGGGCACTGGCCCGCCTCGACGAGCTAGCCGCCCCGGGTTCGCCGTACCGGCTGGAGTTCACCATGACGGCCGGGCAGGGACTGGTGTTCGCCAACAGCCGGCTGTGCCACGGCCGCGCCGCGTACACCGACGACTCGGCCGCGCCGCGCACCCTGCTGCGTGGCTTGTTCACCACCGACCTGACCACACGCTGAACAGGGGACAACAGTATGGACATCGACCAGTTGCTTGATACCGCGCTGAGCGCCCTGATCCGCCAGCAGCAGGCCGCGCGCGACACCATCACCCTGATCCCGTCGGAGAATCAGACCCCGCTGCTGGCCCGGCTGGCGTACCTGACCGACGCGAGCCACCGGTACTTCTTCGCCGCAGGCGATCCCGGCGCGCGGCGGTTCCCGGCCGGCCGCGACGCCGGGGCGGTCGAGACCGGGCTCACGGTGCCGCTGCTGCAGCACCTGGCCCAGGCCCGGCACGTCAACGTCCGGCCGCTGTCGGGGCTGCACGCCATGACCGTGCTGATGTCGGCACTGATCGCCCCCGGCTCGACGGTGCTCACCGTCGCCCCCGAGCAGGGCGGCCACTACGCCACCGCATCAGTGGCCCGCCGCCTCGGCCTGACCTGCGTACGCGTCGGCGGCCCGGACCCGCACCAGCTCGACCTGCCCGCCCTCACCCACCTGGTCGCCCGGCACCGGCCGGCACTGGTTTACCTCGACGTGTCACACGGCCTGTTCCCGCTCGACCTGACCGCCGCTGTCGCTGCGGTCCGGGCCGCCGGGGTGGCCACCCGGGTGCACGCCGACGTCTCCCACACCATGGGCCTGGTCCTGGGCGGGCTGCTGCCCAACCCGCTGCGCTGCGGTGCCGACAGCTTCGGCGGTTCCACCCACAAGAGCCTGCCCGGCCCGGCCAAGGCGTTCCTGGCCACCGACGACGACACAGTCGCCGACGCGATCAGCACCGCCCAATACGATCTGATCTCGTCGCATCACCTGGCCGGGGTGTGCGGCCTCGGCCTCGCCCTGGCCCAGTTCGTCCTGGCCGACGGCCCCGGCTACGCCCGCGACGTGCTCGCCGCCGCCCGGTCCCTGGCCGGCGCGCTGGCGGCGGCCGGGCTGCCCCCGCAAGCCGCCGACCGGGGCTTCACCGGCTGCCACCAGCTGTGGCTCGACACCACCCGCGCCGGCATCGACGCACCGACCGCGGCGGGCCGCCTCGATGCCGGCGGCATCAGGGTCAACGTCTTGGACGACCTGCCCGGCTTCGACGGCCGGCCTGGGCTGCGGCTGGGCCTGGCCGAGGCCGTCACAGTCGGCCTGGACCCCGACGACATGCCGTACCTGGCGGCGCTGATGACCGCGGCGATCCGCGGCACCCGGCCCACGCCCGCGGTCGCCGCCGACGTCGCCGACCTGCGGCACGCCCGCACCAGCCGCTACGACCTGGCCGGCGACTCACCGGTCAAGCGGCGCGCCGAGCAGCTCATCGCCGCGGTGCACGCCACCGCCGTACCCGCGGTGGCAGGTGCCCGATGACCGGCACCGGCGTCCTCGACGCGATCAACCACAAACGCGGCGGCGGACAGCTGTCCGCCGGGCAGATCGAGGCCGCCGTCCACGGCTACCTCACCGACGCCGTCCCCGACTACCAGATGGCGGCGCTACTCATGGCGATCGCCTGCCGCGGCATGACCAGCAGCGAAACCGTTGCGCTCACCCAGACTCTGGCCGGCCCCACCCGGCTACGGCTCGGCGACGAACGGTTCGTCGCCGACAAACACTCCACCGGCGGTGTCGGGGACAAGACCACCCTGGTCCTCGCCCCGCTGCTGGCGGCCGTCGGCGTCCCGGTGGCCAAGATGAGCGGCCGCGGCCTCGAACACGCCGGCGGCACGATCGACAAACTGGAAGCGATCACTGGACTGCGCCTGCCCGGCACCGCAGCCCAGATGCGGGCAGCCCTGGCCGCCACCGGATTCGCCATCACCGGGCAGACTGGCGACCTCGCCCCCGGCGACGGTGCCCTCTACCGGCTGCGGGACGTCACCGGCACCGTCGAATCGATACCGCTGATCGCCGCTTCCATCATGAGCAAGAAGATCGCCGCCGGGGCATCGGCCCTCGTTCTCGACGTCAAGACCGGCAGCGGAGCCCTCACCGCCAGTCCCGACGACGCCCTACACCTGGCCAAGCTGATGGTCGACATCGGCACCGGGGCCGGACTACCCACCCGAGCCGTGGTCAGCGCCATGGACCAGCCCCTCGGCCACGCCGTTGGCAACGCCCTCGAAGTCGCCGAAGCCATCGCCGCGCTACGCGGCGAACCCGTCCCCGGACTGGTCCCGCTCACCCTGCACCTGGCCGGCCTACTCGCCCAGCAGGCATGGCCCAACCGGTCACCCGAGGACATCCACCAAGAGCTCACCGGCACCCTGCACGACGGGCGGGCGTTCACCGCCCTGCGCCGCTGGGTGGCCCACCACGGCGGCGACACCACCCAGATCGACCACCCCGACCGACTGCCCCAAGCCGCCCGCATCGAAACGGTCACCGCCCCGGTTGGCGGATGGATCGCCCGCATCGACGCCGCGACGCTCGGCCGGACCTGCCAACTGCTCGGCGCCGGCCGCACCCGCCTCGACCAGCCCATCAATCACGCCGTCGGGCTACGGCTGCGCATCGGCGTCGGCCGGCAGATCGGCGCTGGCGCGCCCCTGCTCGACCTGCACCTGCCCGCCGACGCCGACGCCGATCACATCACCGGCCAGGTCCTGGCCGCGATCACCGTCACCGACACCGCTGTGCCGCAGCCACCGTTGATCCTGCACACCCTCTGACCGCCCCCTTCGCCCACCCGCAGCGAGGAGACACGATGGTCATCGACGCCCTGCTACTCGACATGGACGGCCTGTTCCGGCACTGGCGCGACACCGGAGCCCGTGCCGGGGAACGCCGCGCCGGGCTCCCGGCCGGCACCATCGACCGCTACGCCTACCAGCACCCCAACTACCGGCTCGCCCAACTCGGCGTACTCACCGACGACGACTGGGCCGAGGACGTCGCCGACCGCCTCGCCGCCGACTTCGGCCCCACCGCCCGCACCGCCATCACCCCTTGGCGGGCCGACCGCGGCGAGATCGACCCCACCACGATTGACCTGGCTGGGCAGGCCCGCAGCCACGGCCTGCCGGTGGCGATCCTGTCCAACACCACCACCGCGTTCCGGGCCGACCTCGCCTACCACGGCATCACCACCCTGTTCGACCAGGTGTTCCCCAGCGCGGAGCTCGGCGTGGACAAACCCGCACCCCAGGCGTTCCGGCTCGCCGCCCACCACCTCGACGTCGCCCCGGACCGGATCTTCTTCAGCGACGACGAAGCCGTCTACATCGTCGGTGCCCGCCGCGCAGGGATGCACGCCCACCGCTTCACCAGCCCGGCCGGGCTCGCCGCACGACTAACCCTGCTCGGCATCCCGTCACCGTGCGTCCGGCCGTCGGCAGCCTCGCCGCCGCAGCCTGAGCAACGTCAGGGGCGCGCCGCCGACCGTGCCCGCACCTGCTCGGCCAACTTGGCCACCGGCAACTCACCGTCCAGCAGCACGGTGTCCGCCGGCAGCAGGGGCACGGCGGCGGCGCACCGCTGCACCTGCGCCAGCCGCCACGCCCGGACCTCGGCATCCCGGCCCGGATCATCCGGCCAGATCGACTGCGCCTCGATCCGCTTGCGTAGCACCTCAACTGGCGTGTTGACGAAGTAATGGTCGACCGACACACCCTGGTCCCGTAGCCCGCCGAAGATCTCCTCCAGGTATCCGGGCACCACCACGGTCATCGGCACCACGAGGGTACGGCCGTACTCCTGCAACAACGCCACACCCGTGTCCACCACGCTGCGCCGCCATATACGCAGGTCCTGGAAATCCTCACTCGGCGGCAGCGGGACGATCTCGCGGACCATGTAGCCGGGTAACTCGGCGTCGAACAGCAACAACCGCGGATCGTCGGCGAGCAGCCGCTGCGCCAAGGTTGTCTTCCCGGCCCCGAAAGCACCGTTGACCCAGATCACCCGCACGTGAGCCTCCGCCGATCGTTGACAACAATCGACCGTAGCCGACCAGCCCCAGCGAACACGAGCACCGGAACAGGCGACACGGACCGCGAGTCTGGTGCACAGGCCGTCGCGGCCGTCCACCCCGGCGGCGAGACCGCTGCCGTCGCCGCCCTCGCCGCCCTGCTCCACGGTCCGCTGCTCACCGCCCGACTGCTCACCCTCGCCCCCGCACTTGACACCGCGGTCGTCCCGCCGAGCCCAGCCAACAGCGAACGTCCGCGGTGCGCCTCGCGCAGCTCGGTGAGCATGCTGCCGGCCGCCGGTGGCCATGAGCTGGTCGTGAGTGTCGGCTTTGATGAGCGGCCGTGGTGCGGGATGTAGATGCGGTCGGCGTGGCGGACATTGGCCAGTCGGTGGGTGATCAGGATGGTGATGCCGCGTCCCTGCCGGTCGCGGATGGCCTGGGAGAGGGCGTTCTCGGCATGGGGGTCGAGGGCGGACGTGGGCACATCCATGATGAGGACGTCGGCGTCGCGCAGGAAGCCGCGGGCGGCGAGGCCGCAACCCTGGTCACCCTGGTCTGAACATATTGGCGAACGTAATCTAATTCATGTCTATCTTGCCTGTTCAGGGTGGGCCGCCAGGGACTCGAACCCTGAACCTACGGATTAAAAGTCCGCAGCTCTGCCATTGAGCTAGCAGCCCCCGAGTGCGCCCTGTTAGAGCACGCGCGTTTGAGGCTACCGGATCGCCCGTCCGTCCGTCGTGCTGGTATTGCCCGTTGTGACCGGTGGGCACTCACGTGCAGGTGGACGCTTGAGACGCCCTCCGCGTCCGGAGGCGAAGCTGTATACCAACCCCCGTCCATCCGGCGTTGCGCCACGCCGACCGAACATATGTTCCACAGAGTTTTCCACAGGCTGTGGAGAGAGGGGGCGTCGCGGTGGTCGTCACCGCGACGCCCTGCTCGATGCGGGGCTGGTCAGGCGTTGATTGCGTTCTTCTTGCGCTTGCTGGAGAGCACCAGGGCGGTGTTCTCGGCGTTGGTCTGGTCGGTTTCCTGGAGAATCGAGGTGTAGATGTCGGCGGTGATCTGGATGGTGGAGTGGCCGAGTTGTTCTTTGATGTCCTCCATTTCCGCGCCGGCGAGCTTGGCGTAGGTGGCTGCGCCGTGGCGGCCGTCGTGGATGCTGACCGGCGGCAGGCCGGCGTCTCGGATAAGCCGCTCGAACCGTTCTGACACGTAGTCGGGGTGCCAGGCAGATCCGTCGGGCTGGCGGAAGTACGGGTCGACGCGGATCGTCTTGTAGCCGCCGCCCTCTCCGAGGGTGGTGACCATGACGGTGGCCGGCCAGGTGTCGCCGAGGGTTTCCTGCCAGTGGGCGCGCAGGATGTTGTAGTTGCGGAAGTCGGCGACGGTGTCGCTGTCGAGCGCGACGACGCGGTCGCCGTGGCGGGATTTGACCCTCTTGTAGACCGGCTTGTAGTCGTGGGTGGTGATCTGGTGGGTGATCGTCGCGGCGGGCTTGGGGCTGTCGAGGTCGATCTGGGTTTTGGTGATGCCGACGGCTTCGCCGCGGCGGGGGCCGCGGCGGAGGACGAAGGCGTAGACGGGATAGAGGATGGGGTCGTGTTCTTCTGCGTAGTCGAGGAACGCGGCGGCCTGGTCGGGGGTCCAGACCATGACGGGGTAGGGCACGATCCCGGTGGCCTGCCATTCACGGACGTGGGCGTCGGTCCACGGGCGTGCCTTGGCCTGCTCGGCGGCGGGTAACTCGGCGAGTTTGGCGGCGTTGTGGCTGATGTAGCGGTGCTTGCCGATGGCGTCGTTGAGGGCTTTGCGCAGGGTGGCCCGGATGCGGTGCATCGTGGCGGCGGAGATCGGCTTGATCCCCTTGACGCTGGCCCGGATCCGGATGTCGTCGCTGTTCTTGGCGGCGTCGATCTCCGTGTTTCGGGCGATGACTTTTTTGAACATGGCGGTGACGTGGCCGGTGTTGAGGCGGTCGAGGCGTAGATCGCCGAGGTAGGGGATCAGATAGTTGCGGATGTGGCCGGCGTAGCCCGAGCGGGTGTGCTCGTCCATGATCCGGTCTTCGATCCAGCGGGTCAGGTAGTCGGCGACGGTGATCTCGAACCCGACGGGGATGCCTGCCCCTACCTTGCGAGCGAGGGTCTCGCGGTCGGGCAGCGGGGTGTGCTCGGGTACGTCCAGGAGCAGGACGGCGATCTCGTCGGCGAGATTCTTGTCGTCTCCGGCGAGCTGGAGCAGGGTTTTGGCGTGGTCGCGTTCGTTGATGGCCGCGGTGCGGCTGTTGTCGGCGGCAGGGGCGCGGCGCAGCATGCGGCGCTTGCCGGTCTTGGGGTTCTTGGGCAGTTCGAGCTGGTAGCGCCATCTGCCGTGGTCGGCGTGCCACTTGCCATCGGAGCGGCGCAGCTTGGGGCATTTGCTGTTGAGACGTTTCCCTGTCTCGTCGGTGCAGTAGCACTCTTTGGTGATACCTACGGTCATGCGCCGAGTCGCTTCCGGTCGTGGGTGGGCTGCGGATTTGTCGCCCACGCGGGGTGTTGATCAGCGCTTGACTCCCGCGATTGATCAAGTCCGGACGCGGTGGCGTTCACGCCGGCGGCAGCCAGGATTCCGGTGACGGGAACGCGCCAGCCGGTGCCGACCTTGATCACCGGAACGGGGAACTCGCCGGTGGTGGCGAGCCGGTAAGCGGTGGCTTTGGAGATGCCGAAGATGCGGGCGGCGGTTTGCAGGGTGGTGAAGGAGCCGAGGGCGCGGATGGCTTGTTCGCTCCACTGGTCAGGGATAGCGGGCATGGTGGTGCTCCAGGGGTGTCAGCGGTGGGGTGACTCGGCTAGCCAGCGCAGCAGCGGCGGCAGGTGCCGGTCGGGGCCGAAGGCCAAGATCGTTCCGTTGGAGGAGTGACAGCCGATCGCTTCGGTGTGCCGCGGCCCATGTGCACCCACAGCCCGCGCCGCCGGACTTGGGCAGCGAGACGCGCGGCGGCGGGGCCGAGTAGGTGGTGGTGAGCCGGTCGCGCACCGACGATGGCATCGGGTTGGTCTTGGCCCAGACGATCGCGTTGCGCATGATCCAGCCGTCGTCCTGCAGGGCGATCGCCGCTCGCCACGGCACCCCGAGCAGCTGTTTGACCTGGGCGCGTGGGGCCTGCCGCCCGGAGGACGGGGTGGTCCGGGCGGCAGGCAGGTGGCGGCGTGTGGAGGTGTAGGCGTCGCCGAGGTTCAGCCACACCGTTCCCGCCGGTGTGAGGACGCGGGCGACCTGAGCGAACACCGCGACCAGCCGGTCGAGGTAAGCGTCCAAGGTCGGCTCGAGCCTTGCTGGGCGTCGTGCCAGACCGCCCCGCACCGCCCGCACACCGCAGTCCCGGTGTGCGGGCAGGCGGGGTCGCCGCCGGTCCAGGCGCCGGTGCCGTAGTCACGCAAACCCCAGTAGGGCGGGGAGGTGACCACGCAGTCGACCGACGCTTCCGGCATCTCGGCCAGCACTTCGGCGGCATCGCCGAGATACAAGCTGACCGGCCCCGCCCGCTGGTACAGGAACTGCTCGGTACCGGTCACGGCGTCGTCTGCCAGCGGTGCCGGCACAGCAGCAGCCGCAGCGCGGCGACGGCTTGCTGCGGGACGACCCCGTTGCCCAGGACCCTCAGCGCGGCGGTGCGGGCCAGGCCGAGCCGCGGGTCGGTGACCCATTGCTCGGGCAGGCCCATCAGCCACTCGACCAGCGCCGGTGCGAGCACCGGCGAGCCGGTGCTGCCCGGCTGTGTCGGTGGCGGAGCGGACCGTCCGACGATGGCCTCCCAGCGGGAGATCGCCATCTGGTAGCGACCCCACATCGTGCCGCTGGCTGGCGCGGACTCCGCGTCGCCGGACGGGGCGACGAGTTCACCGATGGAGTCCAGCCCCGGCCGGATCGCGGCCCCCGGTGACGGCGACCTGTTGCGTCCGTACCGTGCTGCTGTCGGTGTCGGCAGCAACTGGACTGCCGCCGACGGCAGCGTGAGATCTCCTTTCGAGCCGCGCTGCCCGGGGCAGCCTTTGGTCCCGTCGGATGCCCGGGGCGTGGGTAGCAGCGTCTGCTCCGCCAAGGGGAGCAGGACCTGGGACAGCGGCGGCCGGAACCCTCTGCCGGCGGCCCGGCCGGGGGTGCCGGTGTCGCTGGCCCGCGGCGTCGGCAGCAGATGCTGCCGAGCCCGCGCCCAAGGCTGGATCAGTCCGGGCAGGGTACTGCGGCCGACGCCTTTGCCGTCTCGCGCGCACGGGGTCGGCAGCAGCCCGTCGGGACTCTCACCGCCGCTGGGCCAGCAGGAACAGGCGGTCCCTGCGATGGGCGGCTCCGACGTCGGATGCGCGTAGGCAAACCCACCGGCTGTCGTACCCGATCTTGGCCAGGTCGGCGACGACGACGCCGAGTCCGCGGCTGCGAAGCGCGGCCACGTTCTCCACGACCACGAGCGCCGGTCCAAGCGCGCGAACGCAGTCGGCGACGGCGGTCCACAGACCGGACCGGGAGCCGGTGATCCCTTCCCTTCGCCCGGCGTTGGAGATGTCCTGGCACGGGAACCCAGCCGCGATGATGTCGACTTTCGCGACCTCGCCCCAGTCGACGGAGCTGATGTCGCCGAGGTTTTCCTTTCCCGGGTAGCGGGCGGCGAGGACGCGGCTGGCGGCGGGGTCGGTATCGGCGTACCAGGCGAGCTGGGCGCCGGTGACGTGCTCGATGGCGAGGTCGAGTCCGCCGTAGCCGGTGCAGAGGCTGCCGAGCGTGAGCGGCTTGGCTTTCGGGGTGCGGGCACGGGTCACGCCACCCGCCCTTCGCCGGACGGATACCCCGACGCGCACGTCCACGGCCCGCAGCCGGGCCGGGCCTGGGGCTGCTTGGGCCGCAGCACCACCTCGTCGAGCGGAACCCGTTGCGGGTGCAGGAAGAGCTGCCCCCGCAGCGGGTGCCCGCCGGCGTTGGCCCGCGCCGATCCGTGGCGGATCGACTTGTCGAACGCGACAACATCAGCCCACTCCAGCGGGCTGTTGACCTTGAGGTCGTGCCAGAATCCGTCGTCGTGGTACGGGCATCCCAGGCATGCCGAGCGGGGCGTGTTGGCCATGCCGTTGATGTCGAGCCAGGTGAGGCAGTCCGCCCGGGTCCAGCCCAACTCCAGTAGCGGGTAGGCGTGGCGCATGTAGCGCACGTCGGGCTGGCGCATGCGGCCGATCTCGTCCTCGGAGATGCCGATGACCATCTCGGCGTGCACGCCGTCGGGCACCCGCTGGGGATGCGGGTAGCCGAGCCTGCGGCGGACTTCCCGCTTCAAGGCTTTGATCTTGTACTCACCGGTGCACTGGCGCCGGGCCATGCCACGTTCCCCGTTGGGTCCGAGGGTGAACAGCGGCATGGAAGCGAACCGGTGCGCAGGGTCGAGGGCGTCGCGGCGGATGTGCCCGTTGGACACCCGGACGACCTCGAGCCCGGCATGCTGGGCGATCGCTTCGAGGCGGGCCAGATGCAGGTACACCTTCGCCGGCTCCCAGCCGGTATTGGAGAAGATCGCCAGGTCGAACGGGGCGATTTCGCCGCGCACGGCGAGCATCAGCAGGGCGGAGCTCTGCACTCCGGCGCCGAGGCTGAGGATCCGCATCGCGGAACGGGTAGGGGCGGCGCTCATCGCGCCGCCCCTTCGTCGTTTCGTCCGCGCCAGCGCCGGATTTGGCCGCGTATCCGGTCGCGCCAGCGCTGCCGGACCGGCGCCATCTGGCGCGGGAACGGATGGTCGCGGTCGCTGACGAGATCCGGTGGCTGCCAGCCGCCGAAGGAGCCCGACGGCATCCGGTAGATGTCGGCCCACAGCAGCAGCCGACGGTGGTCGGACTGGCCGGGGTTGGAGGGGTTCACGGGGCGAGCCATGGACCCTGCCCGCCGGTGTAGTAGGGCTGTTCCCGCAGATTGCGGGTCAGCTGACGGCCGGTGCGGGCCGTACGGCTGACGCGGGCGCGGCGATGCCTTGGCAGTCCTGCGGCGATCTGTGGGATGACCTCGACGCCGTCGGCGCCGGGGTGGCGGTGGTCGCCGGTCACGGCCAGCGCGCGGTAGCCCATCCGGCGGGCGGTGTCCCAGACGGCGGCCAGGAGCATGCGCCGCATCCGGGTCGTCGGCGCGTCGAAGGCGACGACGATCTGCGCGGCCGGGCCGGGCATGCCGGGGTCGCGTCCGACGATCGCGGCGGCGACGATCGTGGGGATCTGGCCGGGGTGGGTCTGGGCGGTGATGGCGACGCCGTACCGGCCGCCGTCTGAGACGCCGGAGGTGGCGTGCGTCGCGACGAAGGCACGGGCGTCGCGGACGCTGATGCGGGTCACGGCGAGCTGTCCGTGGCGGGGGTGAATGGGGTTGGTCATGAGGGTGTCTCCGGAGTGCGGGCGGACAGGGAGGCGGGCAGGCGCAGCTGCCCGTCGGGGTGTGGGTTGGCCAGCACAAGGACGTCCTCGTGGACGATGAGGTGCAGCGGGACTCCGGCCTGGCGGGCTCTGCGGACCGCGTTGAGCTGGAAGAAGGACGGCCGGGCAATGAGGCGCCCGTCGCGGACTCCGGCCAGCAGCGCGACGCACCGTTCGACCGGGGTCAGGCCGGCGTCGAGGCCGGCGGAGATGACCGCGCTGGGCAGGTCGATCAGGTCTCCGCCGACCCGGTACGGGCGGGCGGTGATGACCGCGACGCCGCCGGGTTTGAGCAGCACCCGGCAGCCGCGCAGGATCTGCGTGAACGCCTCGACGAGCTGTCCCTGGGACTGGAACGCGAGGTTGCCGCGGTCGGCGTCCGGGTCGCCGTAGGTGTGTGAGGACTTGGCGACGCCGCCCTTGCTCGGGCGCACGTGACCGTGCACCGTGGGCCCGTACGGCGGGGACGTGACGACGAGCGACACCTGCCCGTGCAGATGCTGGGGCAGCATCGCGGTCAGGCGGGTGCCGTCGCCGCGCACCGCCATCCCGCGGCCGAGAACTCCGGCCGCCAGGGTGTGGCGGATGTTGGCGTCGGCGAGGTCGGCCCAGCGGGCTTCGTACTCGACGCCGACGCCGTCGCGGCCGGCGTGCATGGCCTCGACGACGGTGGTGCCGATGCCGCACATCGGGTCCAGGACGATGTCGCCGTGCCGGGTGTAGGCGGCGATGGCGTGGGCGGCGATCGCGGGCAGCATCCGCGCCGGATGCGCCAGGGATTCGGGCACGTATCGGCCGCGTCGCTGGACCGGCTGGGTCTGCTGGGCGGTCGCCCAGACCGAGGCCCACGGCCCGTGATCGGGGCCGGTGACGGACAGGCGCTCAGCCATGACGGCCGCCGTCGCGGGCGGCGAACGCGAACACGTCGGCGTGGACGCCGAGGTGGATGACGACGTCGTCGAGCGCCCCGCCGAACGTCCACGCGGAGGGGTCCTGCGGGGTGGTGATGTGCGCTCCGATGACCGGGGTCCGGACGGCGGCGATGTGCTGCAGGTAGCCCAGCCCGGCCGCCGCCGCGGCGGCGACGAGCGGGCCGTAGTCGGCGGGCGGCTGGCCGGGCGGATTGCCCGCCAGCAGGACCAGGACGCCGTCCGTGGCCAGCCACCGCCGGGCGGCGTATAGCAGCGTCGCGGTCGCTTCGCCGCGCTGGGCGGCGCTGGTGTTCGGCGGCGGCCAGGCGACCGCGACAAGCGCGACCGAGCCCGGCTCGGGTGAGCCGGCCGGGATGGTGATGTCGCCGTCGTCGAAGACACCGACGTGCACGGCACGACCGGTCACGGCGTCGGCGAGCAGGCCGCCGGTGAGGTCGACTACATGCGTGCCCGGGCCGGTGAACGCGGCGGTGAGCTGGCGCATCAGGGATGCGGGCAGCAGGGGGTTGGGGTCGGTGTCCGCGGCGGGGGTGCGCCACACGCTGATCGGTATGGGCGGCGTCCCGGGGACGAGGTCGGGGCCATCGGCGTCGGTGCCGACGGAGGCGGTTGGGGGTGTGGTGTGCATAGGCGGTGTGGGCTCCACGCCGTGCCCTGCGGTGTTGCGCTGACGTCCCCTAACCAGCCGCTGTCAGGCCCAGCAGCCACCTGCCCGTCTGGCACGAGCCGCCCCCGGTCTGACACCGCAGGTCACCGCCGTCCAGCGGCCAACCGCGGCAGGAGACGCCCCCGTCCCGGACGACCGGCCGGGCTGGCGGACCTGGTGCCAGCGGCGGTCTGAGCTGGCCTGCGTGTCAGAGCCGTGACAGCCGTGCGATGACCGGCGCGGGCCGGTCTGTCACCGTGCACGGTCTGACACGCCCGCCGGTCCCGCATCGAACACCATCATGGGCGCCGGTTCTGTCAGTGCAGCTCACAGGCTTTCGATCTTCAGCGGCTTGTGTGAGGCGGGGTTGGCGTCGCGGGTCTGGCAGAGGTCTTAGACCGGCCGGATAGGGCCGCTGGCCTGCGGTGTCAGGGGTGTGCCAGACGGGGCTGGCGAAATCGGTGCACCACGGCCCGCCGGGACAGTCCGGCAGCGGCCCTCCACTTGTTCAGGGGAGCGCACCATGACCACCACCTCGACCTCCACCGCCTGGCCGACCTCCGCCCTGTCCGCCGCGCAGACCGCGTTCGCGACGCTGACCCGCGACCCGCAGCCGCCCCTGGCGTTGGACTGCGCCGCGTTCGCCGACCCGGCCTGGGGCCTGCCTGACGGCACGGTCACCCTGGCCGAGCTGCGCTCCTGGATGCTGGGCAACCCGCGCCAGTTCGACGCCCGCGACGCCATCTGGCGCGAGGTGCTGCGCCGCGCCCGCCAGACCGGCCCGCAGGCCGCCGCGTGGGTGATCGGCGCGGTGGGCCTGGCCATGCCCGCGCTGCTGTCGCACGCCCGCACCCTCGGCGCCGGATTCCGTGGCGACCTCGACGACCTCGACTCCGAAATCGTCAGCGGATTCCTCGCCGCGCTGCGCGGCGATCTCGACCTTTCCCGCACCGCCCCGTACGCGAAACTGACCATGGCCGCGTGGCGGGCCGGGCGCGCGCTGCGGGCCGATGAGGGCGTGTACGTGCCGGTGCCGCAGATGCCCGAGACCGCCGGCTCGCAGGCGCCGAGGGAGCTGGTTCAGCACCCCGATCTGATGGTGATGCGCGCCGCCGCGCTCGACCTGATCGCCGACGAGGATGCCGCCGCGTTCATCGAGGTTAGGCTCGGCAACCAGCGCTCCGAGACCATCGCCGAGCGGCTCGGCATCAGCGCCACGGCGCTGCACCACCGGCTGGAACGTGCCTCCGAGATCCTGGCCGCGGCGCTGCGCGACGGGCTGCTGTCCGGGCCAGTCGTCCGGCACAACTCGCAGGACGACGTGGCCAAGGCCAAGAAGCGGGCCCGTATCCGCGCGGCGAAGGCGATCGCCACCCGCCGCAACGCCGCAGCGCCGGTTCCCGCGCACCGCTGACAGCTCTTTCACCGCGCCCGCTTCCCAGCACCTATGAGGCCGGGCCCGCCGAATCGGTGGGCCCGGCCTTTCTGCCTTCCCGGGCTCGGACGCGGCCCGGTCGAGGCTGTCGCGGCAACCGATGACGCCGTGTCAGACCCGTGTCAGATCGGCAGGTGGCTGCTGGGTCTAACAACGGCCGGTTAGGGGGTGCGAGCAGATCCCGCCCGGCCAATCTCGGCCGCGCGGTGGCTCGCCCGCCGCGAACTCTTGTGGCGGGGGCCGTCGCCGGCCCGTCCGCCGCCGGGGTGCCGAACCCCGCGATGCGCTGACACCTCATCACCCTTTCGCACCGACAGACAGGAGCTGGCTCCTGCCCGGCGGCGACGGGTCCGGCGACCCTCCTTCGCTTCTGCCGAAGGTGAGCTTCCGCCGCGCGGCGGTCCCATCCGCTGCGCCGCCCCGCCCTGGCCGACCTGTGCCCGCGGGGCGAGATCGGGACCTCTCCCATGCTCTCCTCGCTCACCGCCATCCCTCTGTCCGTCTACGCCGAACCCGCCGTTCTCGCGGCGGCGACGCTGCCCCAGGTCATCACCAATCTGCAGACCTGGCTGATGGGGATTTTGGCTGCCGTAGCCACCTTGTTCCTCGTCCTGGCCGGGGTCTACTGGGCGACCGCCGGCGGCGACCCCAGCCAGGTCGACAAGGCCAAGAGCTCCCTGCGCAACGCCCTCGTCGGCTACGGCGTCGCCGTGCTCGCGCCGGTGCTGCTGCAGGTCGCCAAAGGCATCGTCGGCGGCTGACCCATGGACTGGCTCCTCGACGAAATCCTGTCCCATCTGACCGACTGGATCCTCGACGCCCTCAACGGAATTTTCACCCTTCTCACCCACGCCCTCTACGTCACCCCGGACGTCACCAACCTCCCGCAGGTGGCCGCGCTGACCACCCGGTCGGTGTGGATCGTCGACACCGCCTTCGTCCTCGTGTTCATCGCCGCCGGGGTGCTGACGGTGACGTCCGGGGCGTCGGCGAACAGCCGCTACCACGTCAAGGATTTGGCTCCGCGCATCGTGGTCGGGTTCGTCGCCGCGCACTTCAGCACGCTGCTGTGCGGGTGGGCGATCGGTCTGGCCAACGGCCTGGTCGGCTCTGTCACCGGAGCGCAGAGCGACCCCGGCCAGGCCACCACGGCGATGCGCTCACACCTGGAGGCCGCCGCCGCAGCTGGGCAGGTCGGACCGCTGCTGTTCGCGGTCATCCTGGCGATCATCACGATCCTTGTCGGCGCCGCGGCGTTCGGGTTGATCGTGCGCCTGTCGGTGCTGCTGGTCCTCACCGCGATCGCCCCGATCGCCCTGGCCTGCCACGCCCTGCCGGCCACCGAGGGACTGGCCCGCTCGTGGTGGCGCGCCTACACCGGAACGCTCATCGTTCCGGTGTTGCAGGCGTTCACGTTGCAGGCCGGGATGTGGATGCTCACCGACCCCACCCACATCCTGCCGGAGGTCTCCGCCATCGGCGGCGGAGGCGTTCTGCTCAACCTGTTCATCGTCATGGTCCTGCTCTGGACGACGGTCAAAATCCCCGGCCTCGTCCGCAAGCACGTCATGTCGCCGGGGACGAACAACAACACCGTCATCGGCGGCATGATCCGCATCGCCGCCACCTCCGCCGCGGGCAAGCTCGTGCCCGGAGCGGGCCGCGCGATCGCGACGGTGCGCACATGAGCGCCCCGTCCACGCGGGCCCGGATGCCCTCCGACATCGACGCCCCCGACAAGATCGTCTACGGGCTGTCGTTTCGGCAGCTGGCCATCCTCGCCGTCGCCGCTGTCGCGGTCTACGGCATCTGGTCGGCCGCGCACGAGGTGGTGCCGCTGCCGGCGCTGATCGGCGTCGCGGTCATCGCCGGCGGGCTGGCGTTCGGGCTGGCCGTCGGCCGCCGCGACGGCCTGCCCCTGGACCAGTGGCTGCTGGCGGCGGTACGCCACCAGCGCTCACCCAGGACCCTGTCGACCCTCACCCCGCAAGCGTCCGAGCTGCCGGACTGGGTCGACGCGCCGAAGGTCCGGGTGGCGCTGCCGGCGCCGCTGCGGCTGCCCGCCGACGCGATCGACGGCGACGGCCAGATCCGTCTCGCCAACGGGGTCGCGGCGATCGTGGCGACCGGCAGCATCAACCTCGGCCTGCGCACCGAAGCAGAACAGCAGGCCGCCGTCGACTCGTTCGGCCGGTGGCTCAACTCGCTGGCCCGGCCGACGCAGATCGTCGTGTCAGCGCAGCCGGTCGACCTCGCCTCCCATGCCACCCAGCTTGACGCCCGCGCCGGCAGCCTGGCGCACCCGGCGCTGCGGGACGCCGCGGCCGACCACGCCGAATTCCTGGCCGAACTCGCCTCCAAACGTGACCCGCTGCGCCGCCAGATCCTGGTCACCACCCACGCCGACCCAGCGCTCGGCGCGCACGCCGCAGCCCGCCACGCCGACGACACCGCCCGCGCCCTGACCTCGGTCGGGGTGACCGCCCGCGCCCTGGACGGCGCCGCGGCCACAGCGGCGCTCGCGGCAGCGGCAGACCCCTTCCGGCCCCCGCGCCCCGGCGGCCAGGCCGCCCCCGACGCGGTCATCACCACCCCCGCCCCTCGCAAGCGAAAGACCCGCACATGATCAGATGCAACAGCAAGACCACCCTCTCTGCGAGCCCCGCCGGATCGGCGGGGCTCGCCGCCGTTGTGGCCCCCGGCGCCGTCGACGTCCAGCCACGGTTCGTGCGCGTCGGCGACGGCTACGCCGCGACCCTGATCGTCACCGGCTACCCCGCCGAAGTCGACGTCGGCTGGCTCGAGCCCCTGCTGTCCTGGCCGGGCCGCCTCGACCTCGCCCTCTACATCGACCCCATCCCCAACCCGGTCGCCGCCGCCCGCCTCAAGACCCAACGCGCCAAGCTCGAGTCGTCGCGGCGCACCGACCTCGACCGCGGTCGCATGGCCGACCCGGCCGTCGAAGCCGCCGCCGACGACGCCGCCGAGCTGGCCGGCCAGCTCGCCCGCGGCGGCGCACGGCTGTTCCGCGTCGGCCTCTACCTGACCGTCCACGCCCTCACCGAGGACGAGCTGACCGAAGCCGTCGCCCAAGTCCGCGCCGCCGCCGCGTCCACCCTCCTGGAAGTCCAGCCCGCCACCTGGCGACACCTGCACGGCTGGACCACCACCCTGCCGCTGGGCGCCGACACGCTCGGCATGCGCCGCACCATGGACACCGCCGCCCTCGCAGCGGCGTTCCCACTGTCCAGCCCCGACCTTCCCGCGCCCCTGCCCGGCGAAGCCGCCCCCGACGGCGGCGTCCTGTACGGCATTAACCCCGACTCGAGCGGGATCGTGTGGTGGGACCGATGGGCCTGCGACAACTACCACTCCGTCACCCTCGCCCGCTCCGGCGCCGGCAAGAGCTACATGGTCAAGCTCGACATCCTGCGGCAGCTGTACCAGGGCGTCCAGGTGTCGGTCATCGACCCCGACGACGAATACCTGCGCCTGGCCGACGCCGTCGGCGGCACCATCGTCAGGCTGGGCGCGCCGCGCGTGCGGATCAATCCGCTCGACCTGCCCGCCGGCGACCCCCGCCCCGATGTCCTCACCCGGCGGGCGCTGTTCGCCCACACGTTCATCGCGGTCCTGCTCGGCGGCGGCCCCGACGACCACACCGTCCTGGACCCCGCCGAGAAAGCCGCTCTGGACCGGGCGATCCTTGCCGCCTACCGGGCGGCGGGGATCACCTCCGACCCGGCCACCCACCACCGGTCCGCGCCGCTGCTGGCCGACCTCGCCGACCAGCTCGGGCGGGACCCCGACCCGGCCGGCCCGCGGCTGGCGACGCGCCTGGCACCGTGGATCACCGGCTCGTTCAAGGCCCTGTTCGACGGGCCGTCGACCCAGCAGCCCACCGGCCGTCTCGTGGTCTGGTCACTGCGCCAGCTCCCCGACGAGCTGCGCACCGCCGGCACACTGCTGGCGCTGGACGCGATCTGGCGATCGGTCGACGCCCCCACCGCCGACGGCGTCCTGCCGCGCCGGCTGATCGTCGTCGACGAAGCCTGGCTGATCATGAAGTCCGGGGAGGGCGCGAAGTTCCTATTCCGGATGGCCAAAGCCGGGCGCAAACGCAACGCCGGCCTGTCGGTCATCACCCAGGACGCCGAAGACCTCCTGTCCACCGACCTGGGCAAGGCCGTGGTCAACAACGCCGCGACCCAGGTGCTGCTACGGCAGTCGCCGCAGGCGATCGACATCGTCGGCGACGCGTTCGGCCTGACCTCCGGCGAACGGCGGCTCCTGCTCGAAGACCGCAAGGGCGCCGGCCTCCTGCTGGCCGGTTCCGGGGCGCGCACCAGGTTCGAAGTCGTCGCCTCGAAAGCCGAGCACCTCCTGGCCACGACGAACCCGGCCGACCTGCTCGGCCTCGACGAGGTGGAGCTGTGAACCCGCCGGACATCACCGGCCTCAGCGACCGCATCCTCGGCCTGATCACGTTGGCGGTGGGCCAGCCGTGGCTGCTCGCCGTCGCCGCCCTGGCGGTGCTCGCGTACGCGGCCGGGGGCAACCTGATCGCCGCACGGCGGCACGCGTGGCACGCCGACGGCGCGCGGGTCATCACCATCGCCCCTCCGCCCGAGGTCGACCCGCACTCGGCGGCGACGCTGTGGGCCAACCTGCACGGGCTGCTCACCCCGAGCCGCTGGCGCAGGCTGCGCTACGGGATCCCGCACGTGGTGTGGCAGTACGCCTGGGAAGGCCGGCAGTTGCGCATCAGCCTGTGGGTGCCCGGCAGCGTTCCTCCCGGCGCGGCCGAGGCCGCCGTGCGGGCCGCGTGGCCCGCCGCGCAGTGCGCCACCGAGCCGGCGGCGGCGCCGATCCCCGACAGGCTCACCGTGGCCACCGGCGGGCACCTGCTGCCCACCGCTGGCGAATGGCTGCCGATGGAGACCGAGCACGATCTGGACCCGCTGCGGCCTCTGATGTCCGCCGGCGCCCAACTGCGCCCCGGCGAGCACGCCGTGGTGCAGATCCTGGCCCGGCCCGCCGCCCGAAAACGCGTCGTCCGGGCCCGGCGGGCGGCGGGCCGGCTGAGGGAAGGCAAGTCCGCCACCGCGCTGATCAACCCGGCCGCGCCGGTCAACTTCCTGATCAGCTTGCTGCTGCCGGGCAACTCCGGCGCCAGCAGCGGCAGGCGGGCGCAGGTGCGGCGGGACCCGTCCACCGACCGCGACGTGCGGGCCATCCTCGACAAAGCCGCCGGCCCGATGTGGCAGACCGCGGTGCGGTACATGGCCGCCACCGAGAGCCGCCGCCCCGACGCCAACCGGGCAGGCCGGCTGCGCGGCATCGCCGACGCGATCGCCTCGTCATTCGCCGTCTACGCCGGGCGTAACAGCCTGGGACGGCGGGCCCGGATGCCGCACGCGGCGGCCGTGATCGCCGCACGGCGCCTCGGCGCCGGTTTCCTGGCCAGCATGCCCGAGCTCGCGGCGCTGGCCCGCCTGCCGCAGGACCTGGCCGTGCCCGGCCTAGACCGGGCCCGCGCCAAATCGGCCCCGGCACCGGTCGCGGTGCAGACCGGCGGACGCGGCAACAAGGTTCTCGGCGACGCCGAAGTCGGCGGGCACCCGGTCGCGCTCACTCCCGCCGACGCCCGCTACCACACCCACATGATCGGCTCCACCGGCTCCGGCAAGACCACCTTGCTGGCGTCGATGATCCTGGCCGACATCGAAGCCGGGCGCGGCACCGTCGTCATCGACCCGCACGGCGACCTGATCACCGACATCCTCGACCGGCTCGAGCCGGAGACGGTCACGGGCAGGCTCGTTCTGTTCGACCCCGACCAGCCCAACCCGCCCACGCTGAACCCCCTGGAGGGCGCGGACCACGACCTCGTGGTCGACAACCTCGTCAGCATTTTCAGCAGCATCTTCTCCAAGGCGTGGGGCCCGCGCATGGACGACGTGATGCGGGTGTCCTGCCTGACCCTGCTGCGGCACCCAGGCGCGACACTGCAGGGCATTCCGCCACTGCTCAACTCGGCCAAGATCCGGGCCAAGTTCACCGCCGATCTTGATGATCCGGCGGGGCTCGGCGGGTTCTGGGCCTGGTACGACGAGATGCAGCCGGGAGTGCGATCCCAGGTCATCGGGCCCGTCCTGGCAAGGTTGCGGTCGTTCCTGTTGCGGGACTTCGTCGCCAAGACGATGCGCTACCCCAACAGCAGTTTCGACATGGGGCAGATCCTCGACGGCGGGGTGCTGCTGGTGCGGATCCCGAAGGGCCAGCTCGGCGAAGACACCTCGCGGCTGCTGGGATCGCTGATCCTGGCCCGGGTGTGGCAGGCCGCCACCGCCCGCGCTGCCACCCCCGTCGACGAGCGCAAAGACGCCAGCGTCTACCTGGACGAGGCCCAGAACTTCCTCAACCTGGCCAGCAGCGTCGACACCATGCTGGCCGAAGCCCGCAAGTACCGTGTCGCGCTGACCCTGGCCCACCAGGACCTGTCGCAGTTTCCCCGCGACCTGCTCGCCGCCGTCAGCGCGAACGCCCGCAACAAGGTGTACTTCTCCGTCGCGCCGGAGGACGCGAAGCTGCTGGCTCGGCACACCGAGCCGGAACTCAGTGAACACGACCTGACCCATCTGGACGCCTACACCGCCGCCGCGCGGCTGATGGCCGGCGGGCGGCAAACGCCGGCGTTCACCTTGCGAACCCGGCCACCGCGAGCCATCGTCGGTGACGCCGAACAGATCCGCGCCGACGTCGCCGAGGCCGTGCCACAGCAGCCCGGCTCACCGGTGGAGAAGATGATCAACCGCCTGCTCGCGCAGGAGGCCGCCGAGAAGAACGCCGAGGACAAGCGGCGCCGACGGCCCAAAGGCGCCGATCCCAGGACCGGCAAGCCCGCCCGCGACGGCGGCGGCGCAAGACAGGCCGCTCAGGGCGACGGGACGACCGCCAGCGACGATGACAGCCCCGGCGGCGGCGATCAGCCGTAGGACATCGAAGCACCTGCACGCCCGCTGGCGGCGTGCAGGTGCTCACCTGGGTGGGTGCGGCCCAGCCGTCTGGCACCACACCCCGAAAACCTCCGGTCATGGCCCGCCCAGCGTGCGCTGACGCAGCACAACCGGCCTGACCAGCCCCTCCGTTCCTTACTGATCAAACTCAGACACCCTCCCGAACAGGAGGGCACCTCTTCCTGCCCTGGAGCCACATCCGCATGCCGATCAACATCCCCCGTGGCCCCTCCGCTGATCCCATCGCTGACGCCAATCGCCTCACCCTTCGTGATCACCTGCTCCTGGACTGGCTCGCCGAGCACTACCTGCTCACCGCCGACCAGATCGCCCGAGCCCTGTTCTCTTCGCTGCGCACCGCCCAGCGGCGCCTTCAGCTGCTCACCGCGATCGGCGCGCTCTACCGCTACCGGCCCCAGCACGGCAGCCCCGGCGGGCTGACGCAGTACGGCCTGGGCCGCCTGGGCGCGCTGCTGCGCCCCCACGCCTACCACCTGTCCGACAGCGCCCGCCGGACCCGGGCGCCGCGCACCGACCTAGAACGCCGCGCCCGCATCGCCGCCGACCCGGCCCAGCAGCGGCACCTCACCGGCGTCAACGAGTTCTTCATCCGCCTGCACGTCCACACCGCGGCCCAGCCGCGGGACCGGCTCACCCGATGGTGGTCCGAGCAGCACGCCACCGCCGAATACGCCGTCTACCCCGGCAACATCCGCCCCGACGGGCACGGCATCTGGGACACCGGGCACGGCGAGGTCGGATTCTTCCTCGAGCACGACCGCGGCACCGAGAACCTCGCCCGCGTGCTCAAGAAACTCGACGGCTACCGGCAGCTCGCCAGCCGCGGCCCCACTTACCCGGTGCTGCTGCACCTGCCCGGCCGCCGCCGCGAAGACAACCTCCAGCGCGAACTCGGACTGCTCCAGCTCACCATCCCGGTCCTCACCGCCGTGCACGCCGACGACCCCGCCGGGCAGGTCTGGGCCATGCCGGGAATCACCCGCCGCCGGTTCCACCTGCACGAGCTGCCCAGCAGCCACGGCGAGCCCGGACCGTTCAACCCCACCCACCCGGACTACTGACCGGCGACTGCGGCCTCAGCCGTCTGTCACGGTCTGCCACCACACCCGGCCGACAGCAAGCCGTCTCGGCACTGCGCCTGACATCGCAGCTCACCGCCTACAAATGAAGATCTTCACTGCCGTGGTCGTGACAGACCGCTGCTTTATGGTTCCGGCTACAACGCACCCCATATATAAGGCCGATCCCGCCACAGGGAACCTCGCCCGCCGCACCTGCGCGGCTCGTTCGCCCACCCGCCAGTTTTCTGGCCGGTCGGTAGCACGCCGCCGCGACGCACGAAACCCCCTGCCCGCCGCATCAGCCGCCCCGCCCCACACCAGGGCAACCACCCAGCTCACCCCGCATCCCGCGGACAAGCTGACCCCGCAACACCGCCTTCACGGCACCCCTCGATCGCAGCGCCCGCTGCATTTTTTCCATCGCCTTGACGGCCACCCACCGAATCCGCGTCCGCGGATCCGGCGATGCCGCCTGCGCGACACCAACCTCCCGGAAGGAGACCCACCCATGCCCACCGCGCTCGCGACCAGCACAGCCACCACCCAGACGATGATCATCTGCGTTCCGCAGGAGATCCCGAGCACTGCGCTGACCAGCCGCCAGTTGGACCGGCACTTCGGCGTCACCGGCAGCACCAGCCGCCGCTTCTGGGCCGGACCCAAACTGCGCATGTGGCAGAAGAGCCACCTGATCGACCCGCACAAGGGCTCCCCTGTCGCGTGCGCCGGCGGACCCGTCAGGCTGCTCGACCTCACCGGGGTCGCGCACGCCGCCGGCATCGGCGCCGGGCTGCGCTTCCAGCGCTACGCCCAGCTCGCCGCCGGCACCAAACCCGCCATCCCGTGGGCGGACATGCTCGCCCGGCACCACGCCGATCCCGAACGTTTCCCTATGACCAGGGCCAAAGCAGCGTTCGAGGCACAGCCCCGCGTGCAGGCGATCCTGCTGCACAACGCAGCCAGCTACACCCCGCACGACCGCATCGACCTGGCCGAACTCGGCGCACTGCAGGCCGGGCACATCGCCTACCAGCACTACAAGGCGATGTCCCAGATCTGCGGCGACGCCCTGCTCACCGAACGCGGGCAGCAGCTCCAACCGGCCAGCGACACCGTCGCCGACCGGGCCCGCTACCTCGAGCAGGCACGGGCGTACCTGGACAACCTCGACCCGGACACCCGGCTCCTGGCCATCGCCCTCTAGCAACACCTGCACAGAGCGTGGGCGGGAAGCCGCAAGCTTTCCGCCCACGCGCGGGCGCGTCCGCCGCAGCCAGCGCCACCATGAGCGTCCGCCGCAGCCAGCGCCGCCATGAGCATTCGCTGCGGCCCCCGGAAGCGATCGCGCACCGAAGGATTTGGCCGCACGCAGAACGCGGCGCCATCGAACTTGCAGCCCAGCCCCCGACGACCTGCCAACGCATCCGCGCCCCGGGCCTGGCCTGCGAGGGCTACCGCACCGGGGGTGCGCCGCAAGCCACAGATCGCGTACGCCCCTGCGGTAAACGGGGCGACGTCTCACCAGCCGGGCCCTGCCCCGGCAGCTCTTTCCCTTTTCCACCAGCTCGCAGCAACGCGCCCCGACCGCCGGCCTCTGCGCTGGCGGCCCGGCGGCCTCGCGTGCGCGGCGAAAGTGAACCAAGGAAGCGCCCCACTGATGTCCCCTGATATCAAGAATCTCGATCCCGGGCAGATGCGCGCGCTGCTGTCCAGCCTGCGTCTGGCGGACCGGCATCCGCAGCCAGCCCTCATCTGGATCACCGACGGCGCGGCCCGCGCCCGAGTTCGCGCCGCTCAGGTCGACTGGGTCACCGATGGCGTCCCAGCCTGCCTGTCGGCTTTGTCGTACACGACGAACGCCGCCGAGTCCGGCATCGACGCGATCGGGGTATGGCTGCCGCAGCACCACGCCGTCCAAGTCGTCGACACGGCGATGAACTGTCACATCGTCAGCCTCGCCGACAGCCCGGCCATGGTGCCCGAGCCCGAGCGCGTCAGCATCGCCGGCGAACTGCGGGCGCTGGTCGGCGCCGTCCTGCAGCGGCCGGGCCGGTTGAGCGCCCATCCGCCCGCCGTCATCGCCGACGACCCGGCCCTCACCGACCAGCTCGCGCATGCCTGCGCCGCACGAGGGCAGCACATCCTGCAGATCCTGCCCGAACACGCCGATGACGTGTGGCCGCTGGCGGTCAAGGTCTACGTCCATCACAGCGCCGCCGCCGAGCTCGCCACAGCCGGCCTGTTTCCACGCGCTGACGTCGCCATCGTGACCGCGGCACCCTACACCGGCCTCATCCGGCGGACCGCCGCGGCGCTACGCACCGACGATGTCCTGCGCTGGCCGGCCGCCGTGCGGCACATCGCCGCCTCCCTGCACCTTCACGCCCTGGCCCAGGCCACGGCACGCGGCCATCGGCCCACTCGCCCTTCTCCGCCAACCCGTCCCACGTGACGGGGATCCTCACCAGGACCGCCAGCACGAAGAGCTGTCGAGGCCCACCCGCTGCGCCCCGAACGCCGCACGCCTCCCTCGCCGCTCGCGCGTAAAGGCGCACGGCCGTCCTGCCCCGCCGCAGCCACGAAGCAAAGCCGCTTGCCCGACTTGATCGGTGCACCTGGTTGTTGATGCGGCACTCCGCTGAACTCGGCTGGCCCATCGACTTGATCAATTCTCCGAGCGAAGCGTCCATGGACTCGCTCGACCTTTCCCACCACCCCTCAACAGGAGGCAGTTTCACCATGTCCGGAAATACCAAAGACACCACCGCCCTGATCCTGGCCGCGATGGACGACCTCGGCCCGGCCGACGCCCGCACGATCGCCGAGAAGGCCGACGTCGGCTACTCCACCGCCGTGCGCAAACTGCGCGAGTGGAGCACCAACGGCGAGATCACCAAGATCGACCGGGGTTCCGACTCCGCGCACTACGCGCTGCTGCCCACCGACCAGCCGCTGCCTGACCACCTGCAGCCCGCCCACCTGCCGACACCTGCGGGAGCGCTCTTCGACGACATCGACGACGGGGACATCGACCAGGCGCAGCAGCCGATCGATGGCGGCCAGCAGGCCGCGACCGGCGAGCCGGCCACCGAGGTCGAGGCACCCTCCGACGACGCCCACACCCGCGCGACCGACGACATCGCCGACGACATCGCCACCAAGGACGACGACCTGGAGGCCGAGGACGCCGCCAGCGTCGTGCCGGACGGCGGCGCGCTGGAAGCGCCCGCCCAGGAAGACGGCGAGCAGGACCAGGGCGAACTGCTCACCGATGCGGCGATCGAGGCAGGCGAGCAGCCTGAAGAAGCGGATACGCCCGAAGGCCACAGCCAGGACGAGCCTGATCAGGCGCCCCCGGCGGACCTCGCCTCTGGTGGCCAGTACGCCGAGGACACGCCGACGGCGCTGGAGCCCGAAGCGGATGCCGCGCCGCAGCCGACACCGGACGTCACGGCGGCGGCGGGCGCAGCGCCGCGACGGCCGAAGGGGTACTTCCACACCGAGTCGATGGCGATCCTGCGCGCGAACCCGGACACGGCCTACACCGTCGGCGACGTCGCGAAGCTGATCTTGGCAAAGGAGATCGACACCGGAGCGCCGGCGACGACCCAGGTCAGCAGCGGCGCCATCTCGAACGCGCTGTTCAAAGCCGCTGGCGCAGGCGAGTGCCTGGTGGTGAAGGAGAAGGACCCGGCGATGTTCCAGGCCGCCTGACGATGCCCAGGGCGGGCGTGGGCCTTCGAAAACACGCGCCCGCCCTGGCTCGACCCCTTCATCGCCTCTTACAAGGAACAGGGAGTCAGCCACCAGTGTCCACCCCGTTCTTCGACGTCGCCAGCGCCTTCGCTGGCATGAGCGTCGGCCTGACCATCGCCACCGTCCTGCTCGCGTATCAGAGATGCCAGCTTCGAGCGGCCCGGCGGCTCCTCGATGACGCCTACCGGCAACTACACGTCGCCGAGCACCAGGCCCGCCACGACCTGCTGACCGGGCTGTCGAACCGGCGCGGCTGCTTCGCCCGCCTGCGCCTGCTCCTGCAGGCCGGAGGCCCGGTGTCGGTCGCCGTGCTCGACCTCGACGGGTTCAAAGCCGTCAATGACAACCTCGACCACGCCGCCGGCGACAGGCAGCTGACCGACATCGCGGCCAGCCTCACGACGTTGCCGGTCGACCTGGTCGCCCGGCTCGGCGGTGACGAGTTCGCGCTGCTGATCCGGGGCGGCCCCGAAGTCGCGCACCTGGTCGCCGAACTCGCCCGCCTGGCCGTCGCCCGCACGGTGACCGTGCCCCGCCGCGGCGTCGTCCTGGAACTCACCGCGAACGTCGGCGTGGCGCTGGCTCGTCCCGGCGACACCGCCCGCAGCCTGCTGCACCGCGCCGACCAGGCCGAACGGCATGCCAAGCGGAACGGCCTCGGCATCTACCACCAATAGCCCAAACGGCAGTCCCTCCAGCAAGCCCACACCTTCAAGGTCCTGAAAGGACGATTACATGGCCTATCGCACCTACACCCTGACCGCGACGATCGTGGCCCCGCACCATTTCGGCGACGCCGACCACGCCCTGCGGACCATGCTCGCCGCCCTCCCCGACGGCGAGGTCCTCAATGCCGGTGTCGAGTTCGACGACGAAGGCGACCGCGGCTTCGGCACCGGACTGCGCCTGGACCTCGTGCCCCGACAAGGCGCTCTCCTTCCACCCGTCGAGCAGCGCCTGTCGCCCGAGCGGACCGGCACTACCGCCTGGACGCCCGCCGAGAAGCAGGTACCGACCGGCGCGGACGCGCTGTTCAGCCTGCCCTCCCTTGCCTACCGCAGCGAGGACGGGCGTGTCCGCTACCGCGAGGCGTACACCGGGCGGGTCATCGGCCGCTGGCACGACGCCTACGAATTCACCGCCACCAGCGGCGTGGTCGAGGCGATCGCCCGACGCCTCAACGACCTGCCCGGCCAGAACACAGAGATCACCTTCGAGGGCGACCTGCTGGTCGTGCAGCTGCCGCCGTCGCTGGGCTGCGGCGTGCATGAGACCCAGGCAATCGGCGGCCGATGGGTGGTCGGCTGGGCGCTGCCCTGGCATCCCGTCACCCCGCACGACGCCGACACGATCACCACCTAGCCACACAGCAGCCCCGCCACCGAAACGGCGAAGGGCGGAACCAGCCCCTACCAGGGCGGTTCCGGCCTTCGCCGTTTCTTCGTCTCCCCTGCGCGAAGGACACCCCGCATGAGCCCCACACCCTGCGTCCGCTCTCACGCCCTCCGGCCCAGGACGCGGCGATGACCGGCCGCCTGCTGGCCTACTGCGCCGCCGGCGTTCTGGTCGTCATCGCCGGATGCTCCGGCATCCTCGTCGCCGTGTTCACCGGCGGCTCCGCGTTCGCCTGCGAATCCGCTCCAGCCCCGTCCGGCAGCGCTCCGGCCGCGACAGCGCCGCCAGGACAGGTGGGGCGGTGGGACACCGAGCAGACCGGCCACGCCGCGACGATCATCGGCGTCGGCATGGGCAAGCAGGTGCCGCCACGGGGATGGGTGATCGCCCTGGCCACCGCGATGCAGGAAAGCGGGCTGCGCAACCTCGGCCATCTCGGCGCCAACAACGACCACGACAGCCTGGGCCTGTTCCAGCAGCGCCCGAGCCAAGGGTGGGGCACACCCGCGCAGGTGATGGATCCCGTCTACGCGGCCGGGAAGTTCTACGACAAGCTGCTGCAGGTTCCGAACTGGCAGGCCATGCCGGTCACCGTCGCGGCGCAGGCGGTGCAGGTCTCGGCGTACCCGGACGCGTACGCCAAGTGGGAGCCAGACGCCCAGGCCCTCGTCGGCGCCCTTGCCGGCACGGCCGCGATCGGGACCAGCTGCGGCGCTGTCGTCTCGGCGCAGGGCTGGACCCAGCCGGTCCGCGAGGAGATCGTCTCCCCGTTCGGCCCCCGTGACGGGCGGCTGCACGCCGGTGTCGACCTCGCCGCCCCGACACGCACCCCGATTCACGCGGCGGCGTCGGGCGTCGTTCGGCAGGTCACCTGCAACGCCCGCACCGCCGACGGCGCCCCGTATTCCTGCGACCGCGACGGGTCCCCCTCCATCGGCGGATGCGGCATGTTGACTGCACCAACCCGCCGGTGAACTGCTCGTGTATCCATCATGGACGTTCGCTCGTTCCTTTCACCAATGTTCGCGATTCGGGTGATGGGAGCGGGTCCTGAGATGGGTGTGCGTGAGGAGTTGTTGGAGGGCCGCGGCGGGCTGCCGCAGCTGGGCGCGGTGGTGGCCACCGGCCGTGGCTCGCTGCCGTTCACGTTGGTAGACGCCGCCGGTGTCGAGGTCGAGCCGGTCAGCGGCTTCCTGCGCGATCTGGCACTGTCGGACTGCAGCCCGCTGACCGTCCGCTCGTATGCGATGGATCTGCTGCGGTGGTGGCGGATCCTGGCCGCGTTGCAGGTCGACTGGCGGCAGGCGACCACCGACGAGGTGGCGGTCATGGTTGGCTGGCTGCGCAGCGCGCCGAACCCGCAGCGCCGCGTGGCCGGGGACCGTCCAGCGGTGAACCCGAAGACCGGCAAGCCCGTGCTGCAGGCTGGGTACGCGCCGGCGACGATCAACCACGCGTTGTCCGTGGTGTCGGCGTTCTACACGTTCCACGCCCAGCACGGCCGCGGGCCTGTGGTCAACCCGGTGCCGGTGTCATCGCGGCGGCGGGCGTTGCTGGCGCATCGCAGCCCGATGGAGCCGATGCCGCTGGTGCGGCGGGCGCCACTGCGGCAGAAGCAGCCGGAGGGTCCACCGCGGGCGATCCCGGATCCGCTGTGGGATGAGCTGTTCGCGGCGCTGTCGTGCCTGCGGGACCGGGCGCTGCTGGCGCTGTACGTGTCGTCGGCGGCGCGGGCCAGTGAGCTGCTCGGGCTGAGCGTGGACCGCATCGACTGGGCGGGGCAGCGGTTCTGGGTGGTGTCGAAGGGGTCGAGGCTGCTGGAGCCGGTGCCGGCCTCGCCGCAGGCGCTGACGCTGCTGGGGCTGTACCTGGACGAGGCGGGGCTGCCGGAGCCGGGGCAGCCGGTTTGGCGGACCCTGCGCGGCGAGGCCCGCACGCTGTCGTACTGGGCGCTGCGGCGGATGCTGCAGCGGGTCAACACGCGGCTGGGCACCAACTGGACGTTCCACGACATGAGGCATACGGCAGCCACGCGGATGGCCAACGACCCGGCGCTGACGCTGCCGCAGGTGCAGACGATCCTGCGGCACCGCAACATCGCCGACACCCTGCGCTACGTGCGCACCGACATCGACGAGCTGTTCGGCAGGCTGCAGCAGCACTTCCGCCGTCCGCGGGCGGAGGAGATGCGTCCGGCGGCCGGGTACGCGTCCGAGGACGTGGCGGTGGTGTTCGGTGGCTGAGCTCGCCAGCACCGGCAAGGTGCGACGGACCCGGCCGGTCGATCCGTCGGTCGTCGACGGCAGCCGCTACCGGCGGGGCCGGATCACACCCGAGGCTCCGGCGCCGTCGCCGGCGGCGCTGCCCTACGGAGACCTCTCCCGGGCGTCCGAGCAGCAGATCGTCGACCTGGCGATGAGGGTGTGGCCCGGGCAGCCGCCCGCGCTCGCCGCCCGCCGCCACGACCTGCGGGGACTGCTGCGGTTGCTCGCAAGGTTCGACGGCGATACGTGGCAGCAGCGGTGGGACGGTTGCGGATACGCCGACGGTGGCCTACCCCGCCGCGGGCTGGAGCCGCTGCCACACGCCCGGCTGATCAACGCGTTCAGGATGCTGATCAGTCTGCGTGTCATCCGGCCTCGGCTGGCGGCGGTCAACCGCACCCACGCGGGCGGGTTCGCGCAGATGTTCCGCCACGCCCAAAATGATCCCGCGCTGGGCGCCTACTTCACCGCGGTCGCCGACACCAGCGCCAACGCGCTGGCGAAGTCGACCGCGCTGTTCGACATCGCGCGGGCGCTGGCGGTGTTCGGCATCCCGCTGGCCGACCTGACCCCGGCGGGGCTGCTGGCCTACTCGTGGCAGTGCCGGGACAGCGGCGCGGGGTTGTATCGCAGCGGCAACCGCAGCAGTTTCTCCGCGCGGCTGGCGTGGGCGGTGCTGGCCGAGACCGGCCACTTCCCGCCCGGAACCCCGCCGACGATCAACGCCGCCGGGCAACGCGGCCAGCTCACCGTCACCGAGCTGGTCGACCAGTACCCGATCGCCAACCGCGATGTCCGCCAACTGCTGATCGACTACCTGACCCGCCGCGAACTCGGCATGGATTACAGCACCATGCGCAACCTGGCCCGGATGCTAGCCGGCCTGTTCTGGTTGAAGATCGAGCACCTGCTGCCCGGGATCGCCGAACTGAAGATCCCCGATCACGTCTATGAGCAGTGGCGGGAGGCGATCCGGCTGCGTGAGGACGGACGGGAGCGGCTGTCGGTCGACCCGATCCTGCTGGCGGTGCGCAGCTTCTACCTGGACCTGCACACCTGGTCGGCCAGCGAACCCGATCGGTGGGCGCGCTGGGTCGCGCCCTGCCCGATCTCCGGCCGGGAACTGGCCGGCAGCGCCCGCCGCGACCGCAAGCGCGTCGAACGCTCCCAGGAACGCACCCGTTCCCGTCAACCCCTGCTGCCGATCCTGGTCGCGCACGTCGAGGGCCGCCTGACCCATCACCGGCAGCTACTCGCCGCCGCCACCGCAGCGCAGGCCGGACAGCGGTTCACCGTCGAGGGCCGCGACTACGAGCGAGTCTGGACCGACTACGACCAGCAGTGGAAGGCCAACGACCCGATCCGGGCCCGCGACCTTGCCACCGGAAAGATCATCAACGTCCGCCTGGTCGAAGACGCCTGCTTCTGGGACTGGGCTCTGGTCGAGGTGCTACGACACACCGGCTGCCGCATCGAGGAAGCCCTGGAGCTGACACAGCTGTCCATCCGCCGCTACCTGCGGCCGAACGGGGAGACGATCGGCCTGCTGGTAGTCGCTCCGTCGAAGACCGAACGCGAACGGATCATCCCCATGTCCGGTGAACTGTTCGCCGTCATCGCCGCGATCATCCGCCGCCACCAGGACGCCACCGCATCGGTGCCGATCCTGCCCCGCTACGACAACAACGAACGCCTCCACACCGACCCGATGCCGTTCCTGTTCTCCCGCCGACACGGCCACGCCCGGCAGGTGCTCGGCCAGCATCAGGCCGTCGCCATGCTCGCCCGCCGGTGCCGCGACCTGTCCGCCACCCACCCCGAGTTCGGCCAATCCAGGTTCACCCCGCACGACTTCCGCCGCCTGTTCGCCACCGACCTGGTCAACAACGGGCTGCCCATCCACATCGGCGCGGCCCTGCTCGGCCACCTCGACCTGAACACCACCCGCGGCTACGTCGCCGTCTTCGACGAGGACCTCGTCCGCCACTACCAGACCTTCCTGGCCAACCGACGCGCCCTGCGACCGGTCGAGGAATACCGGCCCGCCACCGACGACGAGTGGCGCGAGTTCGAGACCCACTTCGACAAACGCAAGGTCGAACTCGGCAACTGCGGCCGCCCCTACGGCACCGGCTGCGCCCACGAACACGCCTGCCTGCGCTGCCCCATGCTGCACGTTCCCCCCGACGCCCTACCCCGCCTCGACGTCATCGAAGCCGACCTGCACGACCGCCGTGCCCGCGCCGAGACCGAACAGTGGCTCGGCGAGATCGAAGGCATCGACATCACCCTTGACCACCTACGCCGTAAACGCACCCAAACCATTCGGCTCACCGCCGGACCCACGATCCCGATCAGCCCACCCCACGAACCCTGACTGACCCGCGCATCGAGGAGGCCACGATGACCACCACCGCGCACCTCAACCCCAGCCGACATCACCACACCCGGAGCCGGCGATGACGCCCCTGCGCATCGGCATCGCCGCCGGCCTCGGCTGTCTCCTGCTGTTCATCTGCGCCCCCGTGCTGCTGTTCGGCGCTGTCGCCAACGCCTGCATTCCACCGACCACCGCGACATCAGCAGCCACGACACCGAGCACGGACCTGGCCGACCTGCCCGGCCTGGACGCGCGGCAAGCCGCCAACGCCGCCACCATCCACCAGACCGCCACTCAGCTCAACCTGCCCGGCCGGGCCTCGGTCATCGCCATCGCGACCGCGTTGCAGGAAAGTGACCTGCGCATCCTCGCCAACAGCAACGTGCCCGCCTCACTCCAGCTACCACACGAAGGCGTCGGACACGACCACGACTCCCTCGGCCTGTTTCAGCAACGCCCTCTACCACCCGACGGCGACGGCGCCTGGGGCACCGTGGCAGAACTCATGACCCCCACCATCGCGGCGACCAAGTTCTACCAGAAGATGATCACCATCACGCAGTGGCAGTCCTTGCCGCTAACCGTTGTCGCCCAACGTATTCAGCGATCGGCCTACCCCGACGCCTACGCCACACACGAACCCAAAGCCACCGCGATCGTCACCGCCCTCGGCGGCGGCTTCGCCGCCTGCGACACCAGCGTGGTCTCGGCCGCCGGATGGACCCACCCGCTGCCCGGCCACCCGATCGTCTCCGGCTTCCGCACCACCGAGCGGCCCGGCCACGACGGCATCGACATCGCCGCTCCAAAAGAAACCCCGATCCGGGCCGCCGCAGCCGGCATGGTCATCAAGGTCCGCTGCAACGCCAGCCTCAACGGCAAGCCCTACCCCTGCGACCAGGACGGCTCACCGAACATCGCAGGCTGCGGCTGGTACACCGAAGTCCTCACCGGCACACTCGTGCACCGCTACTGCCACCAACTCGTCCAGCCCTCCGTCGAGGTCGGCGAAACCGTCGCCGCCGGGCAGGTCATCGGCGTCGTCGGCACCTCCGGCCACTCCAGCGGCCCCCACCTCCACTGGGAAATCCACACCGGCAACCCCGCCACCAGCCAAAACGCTCAAGACCCAATCACGTTCCTACGTCAGGCCGGCGTCGATCCCAGTGAACAGGGCTAGCGATCGCCCAGCGCATCCAGCAGGAAGTGCAGCAGCAATCAAGATCAAGTGCAGAGAAGGCTGGTACGTCGACATCGAGCACGCCGACGCCGTGATCACCCGCTACTGCCACCAGATCGAGCGCCCGCACGTGCAGATCGGCCAGCAGGTCATCGCCGGTCAGGTCATCGGCCTGTCCGGGACCAGCGGCCACTCCAGCGGGCCCCACCTGCACTACGAGGTCCACCTGCACGGCGACAGCAGCAACGCCGGTGCCGTCGACCCGGTGACCTGGATGGCTGCCCACGGGGCGCCACTCGGCACTTCCTGACCCGAAGTCGGTCAAACCTAACGCGCGACTGCCTTTCCGGCAGAGCGCATTCCCCTCTTCCGTCGATCGGAGTACCACCTTCATGCCCAAAATCTGGTGGCGTCTCGCTGACGTCTCACCGCTGGCTGAGCACGCTATTCACACCCCGACCGTCAACGCCCCCGCACGCCTGCTCGAGCGCGCCGGTCGCCTCAACGCGATGCCCGGGCTGATCTTCGAGCTCGACGCCGACGGCGACGACACCCTGGCCTCCACCGGCTGGCCCGCCTGGTACGGCGAGGACGGCCAGCCGCATCGGGCGTACGCCCTGACCTGGCGGCACCCCGCCACGGCGACCAGCGGCTCCTACGACCATGCCGCACCCCGCGGGGACTATCTGCTGCTCACCGTCATTCGCCGCGACCGCAGCATTCCGAGGGTGATCGACACCATCCGCGAGGGCGTCCAGCGAAAGCACCACTGGTTCTGGGTCGACACCACCGGCCGCTGGCCGTTCCCGTGCGGCACCGCCGACCACCGCGACGAGATTGTCCCCGACACCGCGACCTGGATACCAGCGACGGTCACCTCCCGCGCCGTCCACGGCCACCGGTATCCGGCGCTGGTCGCCGACGGCTACCTCGGCGCCGGCGGCGTCCTGCCCCGGTTCACCCGCGAAACCGCCGCCGAGATCGCCGCCGACCTGGCCCGCCTCAACGAGGACGGCGAGCTGATGCCCGGCGAGTTCCCGACGATGCGCTTCGACGGGGACGTCGCCGTCATCTCCTGGCAGCAGCACAGCCTGACCGACGAACGCGTACTGGAGATCGACCGCTGCCACCGCGACGCCGAAGGGCTGTACGCGATCGGCGCCTACCAGTGGACCTGGCTGACAACAGTCGACCAGGACCCCGGCCAGGCGCACGACTGCCTGAGTGCACGGACGCTGCGCTATGTCGCGCACTACGGCGCGCCGGGAACAGGACAAGCCTGGCAGTGCTTCGCCTGCGGCGAGCAGTGGTCGTACGTCGACGGAGTCTTCCACCCCCTCGAATCCGGCGCCCACCTGCTGACGCCGGAGCAGTGCCGGTAAACCCGCCGCACCAGCACCAGCCGCCGAACACGACCACGCCAAGGCGGACCACCCTGGCACCGACACGGGCTGCTGCCCTCTGCGCCACATCCCCGTGCATCAAGCGCCTCATCACTCACTCCTTGCAAGCCCCGGTCCGGCATCCCGCCGGCCGGGGCTTGTTTCGTTTCCCCTCGAAGGACCTCTCACCATGACCTCTGACACTGCCGCCCTCGTCGCCATCGATGTATTCCTCGGCCCCTACCCGGCCCGCGTCACCACCCCGGCCGCAGCGCGGACCCTGCTGGTCCCACGGTTTCGTCTCAAGGTGGCCCGCCGCCTCGCCGACGCCACCGCCGCGCTCGCCGCCGGCACCGGCCGCGTCGTCACCGTCACCGGCAACCGGGTCGCGGTGGCCGAACTGCGCGACGGTCACCTCCTGAACGAGGAGCTGATCGCCGCCGGCCCGGACGGGCGCTACCCGGTGCCCGCGCCGCTGGGGCAGTGGTCGCTGGTCGAGACCGGCTGGGACCGCGACGGCGACTGCGAGTGCGGGACCTGCACCTGCCCGCCCGTGTGCGCGGTGTGTGCGCAGCCCGTCGACGGCGGGCACGCCCCGACCTGCGTCTGGCCCGCGGGCAGCGCAGCCTGGGAACGGCCGGCGATCGCGCCGGCGGCGGTGGTCCTCGACGTGCACCGCCACCGCCCCGGATGCGTGTTCGTCCGCCGCCGCCCCGGCCCGCTGTTCAGCGGCGTCCGGCAAGGCTGCGCGTTCTGCGGCGAGCCCGGCGCCCGCAGCAGCCACACCCTCACCCGCGCTGACGGATCGGTTGAGCACCACCAGCGGTGCCGGGCGTGCCTGCAGATCTGGCAGGCCACCAACTGATCCAACACCGCGAGCCCGACCCGCACCACCAGCGACAACTTCATCCAACCACCCCTGAGGGGCCGGACCGGCAGCACGCCGGTGCGGCCCCTCTTTCCATTTCCGGAGGAGCAACGCAATGCAGCACTCACCCCTGTCCCGCACCGGCATGCACGCCATGACCAGTCCCGGCGGGACCATCTTCAACCGGTCCGGCACCGTCAAGCTCGGCCCGAAGCAGCTGCGCGAGCAGATCCTCGGCGTCCTGGCCGGCGACCCCGCCAAAGTGTTCAGCCTTCGGGAGATCCGTGCCGCGATCGGCCGGAGCAGCGGCGCCGTCCCGCTGGCGGTCAAGAAGCTCGTCGAGCTTGGCCAGGCCGAGTACACCGGCGGCGGGTACCGGTTCTCCGCCGCGACCGGCACCCTCCCGGCCCCAGCGCCGACCAACCCGATCTCGCAGGCCGCGCCGACCAGGCCCGGGCCGATCCAGCGGCCCAGCGGCGACCTCTACTACCCGCGTGCCCTCGCCGGCGGCTCCGACGTCGATGTCCTGCGCAAGCTACGCGCCGCCGGGCTGCCGGTCCTGCTCTACGGCCCGCCCGGCACCGGCAAGACGTCGCTGCTCGAAGCCGCGTTCCCCGACCTGGTCACCCTCGCCGGAGACGAGGACACCACCGTCGGCGACCTGGTCGGCGACTACGTGCCCGACGGGACCGGCGGCTACCGGTGGGTCGACGGACCGCTGACCGTGGCGATGACCACCGGCGCTGTCCTGCTCGTCGACGACGCCACCTTGATCAACCCGAAAGTCCTCGCCGCGATGTACCCGGTCATGGACGGACGCGGCCAGCTCGTCCTCAAAGCCCACGCCGGCCGCATCGTGCGCTCCGCGCCGGGCTTCTACACCGTCGCCGGCCACAACCCCGGCGTCCACGGCGCGGTGCTGACCGAAGCCCTCGCCTCCCGGTTCACCGCGCACATCGAGGTGACCACCGACTACGACCTCGCCCAACGCCTCGGCGTCGACCGGCGCCTGGTCTCCGCGGCCCGCTCCCTGACGGCCAAGGTCAAGACCGGGGAGATCGGCTGGTCACCGCAGATGCGCGAACTCCTCGGCGCCAAACGTCTGGCCGCCGAGATCGGCCTGGACAACGCGATCGCCAACCTCATCGGGATCGCCCCGCCCGAGGACCGCGACACCGTCATCGCCGAACTCAAGACCGCGATGAGGACGCCGCCACCGGCTCCTCTCGCCGTCGGCAAGCAACTCTGAACCCCACCCCCTCAAGGAGTACAGCTATGTCTTCCCATGTCACCGCGCCCACGCAGGCCCTGACACACCCGCCGATCGCCCCGGCCTGGCGACCGTGGTCGGCAGCCTGGACCGACCTGGTCAAACGCCTCACCCCCCGCCACGACCTGTCGGTCATCGTCACCCCCGGCGCGGGCCACGGAGCACCCGCGATGTTCACCGTCCCCGACGCGACCATCGAAGTAGACGCCACCCACATCAAGATCGACCCAGCGGTCGTCGACCCCGCCGACCTCACGCTGCGACCCCTGTACGCGACAGGGTGGGGGCTGCTGGTCCACGAGGCCGCGCACGCCACCCACACCCGCTGGCCCAACAAGGTCGACGAACAGGCCCACGACCCGCAGGTCCTGGAAGCAGCGATGCTCCTGGAAGAGGCACGCTGCGAACACCGGCAGCTTCAGCGCCGGCCCCGCGACCAGCACTGGCTGCACGCCGCGGTCACCGAACTGATCCTGCCCGGCTCCACCGTTCAAGTCAGCCGGACGCAGGCCGCCATGACCGCCGCGCTGGTCCTGGGCCGCGTCGACGGCGGTGTCCTGACCGCTGAGGAAGCCGCCGAGGTCCGGGCGGCCGTCCGCAAAGCGCTGGGCGGCAAACTCCTGCGCAAGCTGGAGACGATCTGGCGCCGGGCCCTGCGCACCGGCGACGACGACCACCCGGCGATGCTCGAATGGGGCCGCCGGTGGGTCCGCGCCCTCGGGCGTGACCCGCACCTGCCCCTGCCAGGGCTCAGCGGTGACGAAATCCGCCACGCGATCGAGGGCATGCTCGTGGCCGTCCTGGGGCAGCTCGCCATGGATGCGATCGACGCCCTCAACGAACTGGCCCGCCGCCAGCGCACAGGCGAAAAGGCCACCGAGGATGCCATCCGCCGCGCCGCCAAAGCCGCCGCCGACGCGGTGTTCCAGCGGGTGGCCAAGCTCCCGACCCGGCCCGCCAGCGACGCCGAACGCGCCGCGTCGGGCAGGCTGACCCGCGCGCTGCGGGCAGCGTCGCTGCGCGAGCCGACCGTCACCCCCTACACCTCCGCGGTCCCGCCGGGACGGCTGAGCGTCCGCGCGGCGATGAGCAGCGACGTCCAGCGCGCGATGGGGCAGAACCCGACCGCCGAGCCGTGGCGGCACAAGCGCCGCAAGGCCAACCCCCGCCCGCCGCTGCGGGTCGGGATCACCATCGACGTGTCCGGCAGCATGACCCACTTCCTCGACCCCGCCGCGTCCACGACCTGGATCGTCGCCCACGCCACCAGCCGCCTGCCCGGCTCGGCGAGCGCCGCGATCACGTTCGGCACCCGTGTCCGCGCGATCAGCCGACCCGGCCAGCCCACCCCCGCCGTCCCGATCCTGCCCCAGGAAGGCGCGACCAGCGGATTCGTGACCGCCGTCGACGCCCTCGACCACGCCCTCGGCCTGTCCCAGACCGGGCACAGCGCCCGCCTACTCGTCGTGATCAGCGACGGCTACCTGGACTGGCCAGACCTGCTGCCCGGCCAGGGCCGCATCGACCGGCTTTTACGGACCGGCTGCGGCCTGCTGTGGATCGCCCCCGAACAGTGTGTCCCGTTGCGCGGCGGGCAGACCGTCATCGCCGACGATGCCGCCACCATCGGCGACCTCATCACCTCCGCCGCAGTCGAAGCGCTCCGCGCCCGCTAAAACCCACCACACTCGCAGCGCCGCCCCAGGTCAGGTCAGGGACCTGCTGGGGCGGCGCTGCCCTCATGTCCGGAGACACCCACGAACAGCGATCTCATCGACGAGGTCGCCGCGCCGACCCGTGACGGATACCAGCTCACCCGCATCCACCGGGTCGGCCCGCACACCATCCGCATCCATCTGTACCGCGACACCGACCCCCACTACAGCAACGCCACCGCCCAGGCCCTCACCCCAACGCTGACCTGGACCAACCTGTGCACCGACCCGCCCAGCCGCTGGCACGACGCCCCCAGCCGCACCTACCTGGCCGCATTCGCCGACACCCTCCTACGCCGCGCCGCGCCGCGCCGCCGCCGTCCCGGGCGCAGCCCAACCCGCCGTCTCCGCGCTGGCCCTGTGACCGCTCCGGACCAGCCCGCGGCGCCGACGGCCACCCGCTTCTTACCCCTTCCTCGAAAGGCCCTCAGCATGACCACTCACGACCACAACCCGTTCGCGGCACCTCCCGGCGAGGCGGAAATCGATGCCCGGGTGCAGACCGCCCGCCTCGAACTCGCCCTGCTGCGCCACCGCGCCCGCACCACCGCCATCGCCGCCGTGCGCGCCGGCTGGTGGCTGCACACCGTTGCCCACCAAACCCTCACCGACGCCGGCCTGCCTGGGCTGCCGATGCTCTGGCCCATCCACGTGCGGCTGCCCCTGCGGTGGGCCATCATCGCCGTCGACGCCGAACAAGCCCTCGCGCAAGCCCGGCCGCCTCTCACCGCCGCCGTAGAAGGCTGCTTCGGCGACGTCGCGGCCGTCGGCCCCGTCACCATCCGGTCAATCACCAATAACGAGCCGGACGAGCGAAGCGAGCAGGACGAGGCCCGCTACCAGGTCGGCGTCACCGTCACGCTCGACCTGTCGGTGACCGCCGTACGCGAAGACCAGGCCCTCGCCCAAGCCCGCGACCTGGTCACCGCCCGTCTCGGCTCGCGCAGCAATCTGGCACCCTGCGGCGGCGGGCAGTACCTGCTACCCGAGGAACGCGGCGTCTGGGACCTCGACATCCCACCGCTGGACCCTGAGCTGGACGGTCCCGGCGACAGCGACCTACGCCACCTCGTCGCTCATGGCGGCGAAGCCACCGGCAGCTTATACAACCTGGACCGGATCATCGCAGACCTGACCTGGCTGCGGCGCGCTCTGCGGTCACCCGTGATCGACGGCATCGGCGACAGCATCGGCTACCGGGCCGGCGACGACGGCTACCACTTCGCGGACCAGATCCTGCAGGCCATGGGGCTGGAGCCGCTGCCCCGATCCTGGCAGTACGAGATCACCACCCAGCTGCCCGTCACTGTCGACACCGCCAACGCCGACGACGTGCTGGCCGCGAGCTACCGCCAGGTGGCCGACATATCGGCGACAGCCCCGCAGCGGCTGCTGCCCATCACCGTCACCGACCAGCTCCACCACGACCACCAGGTCCAGGAGTTGGAGCCCGGCCGATACCGGGTCGTACGGACGATGGCCTACCTGGTGTGCCTGCGCGGTCCGGCCAGCCAGGTCCTCGCCGAAGCCGCCGTCCACGCCCAGCTGGCCACGTTCGACCCCGACAACACCGAACTCGCCCTGCACACCGTCGTACTCGGCCGGCGCGTCGACCGGCTCCTCGACCGCGACCACGACTAACGACCCCATTACGCAAGCGGTCAGCCGCCCTGGCTGGCCGCTTGCTGTCCTTCAACAACGCACACGGGCACCCGCCCACCAAGCGGCGACTTGATCAACGCGCGAAGTCGAGCGTGACTGCACCCCGGCCCGCCACCGCCTGCGGCGTACCCGACCGCGTCAGCCATGCCGCTGGCCGCAGACGGTGGCGGCCCACACCGCCGAACACCAACCGGAGAGGATATCAGCCCATGGTTACCCAGCACCGCCGCGCGATTCCGCGCACGGTCACCGACGTCTTGTTGTGGCTGCTCGCCAGCGACGTCGCCACCGCCCACCAACCCCAGCCGCACCAGCCCGACCGCTGCGCCAACCCGCGCTGCGCCGACCAGGCGTACCCCTGCCCGCCAGCGCGCGACGCCCACCGTGCCCAGCAGGCCGCCACCGGCCCTCAGCCCCGCGCGCGAGGCCGCGCCCGGGTCGCCGCGCCGGCCACGGTCACCGGCTGGTTCAGGCACTCGCGCACCCAGCCCTGCGCCGCCTGACAGCGACGACATCCATAGCCGAGCCAGACCACATTGATGGAGGTGCCGTGAGCTTCCGTAACGAGTCGACCCTCGCCCGTTTCAGCCATGAACCTCTATCCCTCAAGCTCTGGCCTCCACGCTAGGAGGGGAATGGCACCGAGGGTCTTCGCAGATCGAGCTGACTTTTGGCCTTCTCCCGATTCGCGCGCAGCGGGGGCCTGATCTGGGGCCGGTTTGTGCTCGGGGCGCTCCGTCCCGCGCACAAACCGGCCCCTTTTCTCGTCGGGAGCAGACCTTCATCAGCATGTCCACGAGCCATTCTCGCTGCGACATCGGCTCTTACCGGGCTGGCGAAACACGACGCGTTCCAGGTCGTCATCTGACCAGGTTGCGTTCCTTCGAATCGGCGTACGCGGCTGCTGCCTTCTGGGCCTGCGCCGACCGTCGCCGGCGCAGCCCGGCCAGCAGGTTGTCGCAGTGGCGGGCCAGATCGTCCGTCGGTTCCAGGCCCTTCTGCTCGAGAATGTGGGTCAGGATGCGGCGCAGGCGGCGGATCGCGTCGGCGTCGCCGAGCAGAGCGTGCAGGTCCATGGCCTGCCGGTAGAGATCTTCGGCCAGCGGCTCTTCGTTGATGGCGTCCTGCAGCACGTCGAGGGCTTCCTGTGGCTTGCCGAGCCCGGCAAGCGTCGACGCTAGGGCGACGCGGGCGTCGAGGACCTCGCGGGTGATGCCGAGGGCGATGGGCTCCATCCAGTCGTACAGCGCCCCGTCGGCGAACTGGCCCTTCACCTCGGCCAGCGCCCGGCGCAAGGCCTCGGCCTTCACGGTCGGGCTCGGCGCCGTCGCCGCGGTCTTGAGTGCTGACCGCATTCGCCACAGGTCGACGTCCAGCATGTCGGGCTTGAGGATGTAGACGCCGGGAGGATGGGCGAGGAAGTCGTCGCCGTCGCCGCCGCCGGCTGCGGCGATGAGCAGGTTGCGCAGCCCGGTGACCATCGTGTGCAGTTGCGCCGGGGCTTTGCTGTGTGCGACGTCGGGAAGCAGGTCTTCCAGGATGGCGTTGTTGGAGGCCCGTCCGTCGACGGCGATCAGGTATGCCATGAGTTCCCACGGCGGATTCCGTTTGGGTTTGGGCTGCCCTACCGGGTTGTGGATCTTAAGTGGTCCGAGCACCGACACTTGGACGGGCAGGCGCGGTTCCGCCTCCGTGCCTGTGTCTGAGGTGCGGCCAGGCTGCGGCGCGGCTGGTTGTGCAGCGAGGCTGCCGCCAGGGGATCCGGTTTCGGTGCTGGGCTCTTCGTGAACACCGTCGGGCTCCGCGGCCGCACCGTGGGTCTTTTGTTCGTCGTGGGCTGGCTCGTCGTCGGCTGGTGCGGTGATTGGTTGTGGCTGGCCGGTCTGGCTTTCGGTCAGGGTGCGTAGCAGGTCCAGCGCTTCATCGGTCTTGAGGAGCCCGGCGGTCGAGCCGTCATTGCCGAGGCTGGGGACGGCGGTGAGGCTGACCGGGATCCAGCGCAGGTTGACCGGTCCGCCCTGGGCGGCCAGTGCGGTGGCACGGATGGTCGCGTCCTCGTCTGCGGTCAGCAGGGTGATCGGCGGCATCGGTTCGGCGAGCGGGTCCGCGTCGCGTAGCGCTGCGGCGTCGGTTTGGTCGTGTTCGGCCAGGATGCGTACACGCAGCAGGAGTTGCTGCTCGCACCAGTCGATCGCGGCGTCGCTGGAGGCGGTGACGGTCAGGCGGGGCTGGGCGGCGATGTCGTCTTCGCTCGCGCCGGGGATGAGGCTGGCGAGCGTGCCGGTGGTGGTCATGACGTGGCTGCGGGAGTCGGTGTCCTCGCGGTCGTCGGCGAGCGCGGCGATGAGCAGCCCGCGGCCCGCGGCCAGGCCGATGGCAGCGGGTGCGGTGGCAACCGGGGGTGGGCTCAGAGGTACGGGTGCCGCGGCGATGACCTGGGCAGGTGGCGGTGTGTCGTCGTAGGTGGCGTTCTGGGCCAGGTGTGTCCGGACCTGGCGGATCACTGCCGGGGTGCGCACGAGGTCTGGGTCGCTGGTGCGGGGCCGTGCCGATGGCGGGTTGGGGGTGTAGCGGCGGCGGCGGTGCAGCCAGACCAGCCGGGCTGCGCCGGCGAGAGTGGCGGCCAGGCCGAGGCTGATCCAGCTGCCGCTGGGCAGGCTGAACCCGCCGCCGTCGTGTACTTCGGCGGTGGGGCTGGCCGCCGGTGCGTCGTTGCTGGGCGCGGCGCTGGGTGTGCTGGTGACGGTGCTGACGCCGTCATCACCGGGCAGGACGGCTGGTGGCTGTGCCGGTGGGACGGTCTGCTCATCGCCGTCGTGGGCGTGCTTTTTCAGGAAGCTGTCCGGCGGCGGCGTGGGCGTTTCGGGTGTGGGTTTGACGGTGTGGTCTGCGGCGGCGTCGGGCAGGGTCAGGACCCAGCCGCGGCGGATGAGGCCGGGCCGGGTGAAGGTGCGTCCGTCGTCGAAGGTCTTGCCCCGGTTGAGTTCCCAGATCTGCTGCCAGGCTTCAGGGTCGCCGAGCTGGCTGTCGGCGATGTCCCACAAGGTGTCTCCGCGGCACACCTCGTAGGTGCCGGCGGGCGCCGTGGTGACCGCGGCGGCCAGCACGATCTTCGGGCGCTCCTGGTGAGTGGCAGTGGCTTGCGGTGCGGGCGCAGCGAGGGTCGTGGCGGTGGGGGTGATGCCGTTGTAGGCCGGGATGCGCAGCTTCCAGCCGGCGTAGATGCGGGTCTGGCCCCGCTCCAGAACGCGGCCGTCGGGCTGGGGGGTGCCGTAGTTGGCTTCGGCGATGCCTTTGACCGCGGCGCGGTCCTTGAAGTAGCGCTCGGCCAGGTCGAGCAGCACTTCACCGCGCTGCACCACGTGCACGACGCCACCGCTTGTGTCGGCCGCTGCCTGGTGGGCCGTCACGTCGTTCTGGGCGGTGACGGTGGCGGTAGTGCTGACGGTGTGCACGATCGCCGCCGGGCGGGCGTTGGCGTCGTGGTCGGTGACGGTGGCGGCGGTGGCGCTGGTGATGCTCGGGGCGATGATCGCGGTCGCGACGGCGGACAGCAGGGTGCGGGCAAGCCATTGCTGGGCGGAAAGGCCGGGCAGGGTGCGGGTGTTGCGGCCGAACAGCGCGGGGACCTCGGTGATGACGGCGACGGCGAACGACAGCCATGCCAGCCAGCCGACGCAGGTGAACACGGCCAGGAAGAGGGTGCCGTCGTCGCGGGCCATCGGGTTGTCGGCGAAGGCGGCCAGGGCGGGCAGCGGGTTGTGACCCAGTAGCGCCAAGGCGGCGGGGATGCCTGCCAGCAGCGCGGCGATGACGATCGCCGCGCTGAGTGCTTTGAATGCGCGCCACAACATGCTCGTGTCCCTTTGTTGCTCGGTTCAGCCGGTGATCAGCTGGGCGGTGGCGCGGCCGGAGATCGTGGCCGGCCCGCGGTAGGGCAGGCCGGCGAAGTTCGGTTGGTACGCCAGGCTGGTGGTGACGGTGACCTGCCGCAGGTCGGGGCTGAAGGTGACGGTGCCGGTGACGCCGGCGGCGGCGAGGTAGGCCTGCGCGGCGGCTTGGGCCTTGACCGGGTCGACGTGCTTGTCGCCGCCGGCGATGGCCTCGGCGATGTCGATCTGCTGGCCGGCAGTTCGGGCGGCCTGCGCGGCGATGTTGTCGGCGTTCTGCATGGCGCGGACCTGGCTGCCGGCGTCCCACACGACCATCAGCAGCACGAGGATCCCCATCGCGAACACGCCGACGAAGATGCTCATGCTGCCCTGGTCGTCGCGCCGCAGCCGGTCGATGATCGTCTTCATGACCGGGCACGGAACTGGTCGAGCGGGGAGATGAAGCTTGTCGTCAGGGTTTTGCTGCCGGGCATGCCGGGGATCGCGACCAGGTCGGCGTAGCTGACGGTGCACGACAGTGTGACGGTGACCGTGGCCGGTTGGCCGACCGGGACGGTGAACCCGCCGGTGTTGACCTCGACTCGGTGGCTGGTGCACGAGCTTCCGGCGCTGGCCAGGCTCGCGTCGGCCGCCTGGTTGGCGCTGCGGTTCGCGTCGGAGGCGGTGCGTGACAGCGACGCGGCGCGGGCCGAGTCGTGGGCCGCGTCGGCTACAGCGCTGGCCGCCGCACTGGTTCGGCCGACGAGGATCGCCAGCATGATTAACAGGATGAGGGCAGGCGCGACGATGGCCGCGTCGAGGGCGACCGAGCCCCGGTCATCCCTCGACCTGAAATCCCTGTTGTGTCTTGTGTCTGGCATGAAACGCACCTCCTTCGGCGCTGTAGGAACACCCTGAGCCTGGGGATCAGTTGGTCGTGAATTCTTCGATCGGCCCTGACGAGCGGACGGTGAACCGCACCCACCCGTCGGGGAGCAGGGACATCGGGGTCGCGGTGACCGCGACGGTGATCTGCCGACCCGTGGAGGTGACGGTGACCTCCCGCCCGGTGAGCAGCCGGTCCCCGGCAGCGCGGGACATGAAGTCCATCGCCCGTTCGCGGCCGTCGGCCGGGCTGGCGGCGTAGGCGCGGGCGGCGTCGGCGCCCTGCTGCGCGGCGGCCTGGGCGACGTTGCGGGCGTGGTACAGGAATCCGGCCTGGATGGCGATGATGGCGAGTACGAGCAGGGCCGGGATGACGATCGCGTACTCCAGGGGTGAGGAGCCCCGGTCGTCGGTGATCCCGGCCCTGGCTCGGTGCCGCAGGGTTGCCATCAGCATCGTCGTCACTGGCCGGTCAGCGGACCGCGTCGCGGATGCCTTCGCCGAGGTCCGAGCCGACGGTGGTGAGGATGGTGACGATCGCGATCGCGACGGCGATGCCGCCGACGAGCATGACCAGGCCGGGGATGGGGGCTTCGCCGCGGTCGGTGGCGTCGGTGCCGCCGGTGCGGGTGACCACCCAGGTGTGGGCGCGCAGCAGGGTGTTCCTCATGAGGGTGCCTTTCTCTTCTCTTACCTAGCGGATTTGCATGCTGAGCAGGAACGGGTAGACGGCGATGCCGATGCCGACCATGAGCAGCGCCGCGCCGAGGGCGTCGAGGGCGGTGCTGCCCTTCTTCGCGGCGGCGAGTTCGTCGAAGCGGATCTGGTCGCGCAGGCTAGCGGCGGCGTCGCGCAGGGTGTCGTAGACGTCCGCGCCGTTGGCGCCGGCGGCCTGCATGTTGTCGCCCAGGTCGCCCAGTGCTGGCACGCGCAGGGTGGCGCCGAGTGTTCGGAGCTGATCCCAGGGCTCTTCCTGCTGGTGGCGGGAGGTGTTGAGGGTGGCGCGGATGCGGTCGAAGACCTCGCCGGTACCGACGCTCGCGGCGCGTTCGAGAGCTTCGACCGGCCCGTACCCGGATACGACCGCGGACGCGACCTGGTTGATGTACGCCTTGACGCCTTTGCGGTACCGGCGGCGGGCCTTGACGGCTTTGGTCTTGAGGTCACGGACCGCGATCAGCGCCATCGCGGCGGCCAGCAGCAGACCGGCGACCGCGGGGACGGCGAAGGTGACATGCGCACCGAGCCGGGCGAGTGAGATCGCCAGCAGCGGCGCGATCAGCAGCCCCACCAGAGCGGACGCCGCTACCGACATGGCGAACTGGCCACGGGTCTTGCCCAGGACCGCCAGGTCGGCTGGGTCGGGGGCGACCAGCGCGGTCAAGGCACCGGTGACCTTTCGTCCCGGGTGCGCCTCCGGCCTTCGGTCGGGGTCGAGGCGGGCCAGGGCGGGGCCCAGTGCCGGGGTGGCCGGGACGAGCTGCCAGATCAGATAGGCGACCGCGGCGCCGAACAAGCACCCGAAGGCGAGGGCGGCGATCAGGAGCGGGTTCATACCGGCCGCACCTCCCGGCTCATGGCGGCCAGCTCCTCGCGCTGGTCGGTGACGGTGTCGGGGCGGCGCAGTATCCGCTCCCCGCGCTTGGGCATGTTCAGCGAACGGCCGGCCAGCAGCAGCGCGACGCACAAGCCGATCCCCACCGCCAGGACAATCTGTCCGACACCCCGCCCGAACGGATCGATGTAGCCCGGCATCGCCAGCCCAGCCAGGAACAAGGCGACCAAGGTGCTGGTGAGGACGGTCATGGTCATACGGCCGTTGGCGCGTTCGGCGTAGATCTCCTGCCGCTGCGCGGCTTCGGCGGCGGCGTCGTTGGCGGCCTGGCCGAGCTGCTCGCCCAGGCGGGTGCCACGCAGGTTGGCGTGCTGGATGAGGCTGGCGATGATCTCGTCGGCGTGCTCGTCGTCGAGGTCGGCGGCGAACGCGTACAGCGAATCGGTGATGTCGCTGCCGGCCTGCAGGCGTAGCGCAAGCTCCCGCACCTCGCCGTAGGTCTCCGGCGGCGAGTTGTCGAGACTGGTGACGATCGCCTGCTGCAGCCCCATACCCCGGGCGACCAAGTCGCGCAGGCGGCGCGTCCACGACTCGATGGCCTGCAGCCGCGCGATCGCGTCCGCTTCGATCGCACCCGCGCCCAGCAGCCAGGGCAGCCCTGGCACGGCGAGCGCGACAACCAGCGCGAGCACGGGCACCCCGCTGTAGAGCCACACGATCACGGCCCCGCCAACACCGGCAGCCAGCAGCCGCTGGTGTTTCCGTCGCGCCGAAGCGTTGCGGTACGGGCCCTCCCAGACGCGGCGCAACCACCGGCTCGTGCTGCTTTCCCCCGAGGCTCTGCCGGCGCCGATACGGCCGGTGAGTAGACCGATGAGCAGCAGGACCCCGGTGGCCAGCGCGACGCCGGCGAGCAGGGCGAGGAATGCGAGCGTCATCAGCGGGCCAGCCTGTTCAGCGGGCGGGGCCACTGGCCCCTGCCGACGTGCCGGTTGAGGTCACCGAGGTCGTAGCCGACCTGCAGCAGGTCCTCGCGGTGGCGCTCGGGCAGGTGCTGCGGCACCGCCCGGCCCGAGGCGTCCGGGCCGAACACGGTCGTGTACTTCACCTGCCCGTCAACGACACCGTTCAACTCCAGCACATGGGACACGAACCGGTGTTTCGCGCCGCCGATCTTGCTCTCGTCGGCGAGGTGCACGTACACGATGTAGTCGATCGCGCCGGACACCTGCCGGTATGCCCGCTCGACACTGTTCTCGTTGCGGTGGGCGAGGGCGAGCTCGACGACACGGTCGAAGACGAGGTCGACGTGGCGGGCGTGGATGGTGCAGAAGCTGCCGCCGGTGGTGGACATGGCCTGCAGCGCGGCGATGATCTCCTCGTCGCGGACCTCGCCGACGATGACTCTTTGTGTGTTGAGTCGCTGCGTGATCGGGAACATCGTTCCGAGCCGCAGCTCGCCGACCGGGCGTCCGTCCGGGCCGAGCCCGCCGTGCCCTTCACGTGCTTCCAGAGAGACGCACCACGGGTGGCGGCCGGTCAGGTGGAAGCCGAGCTCGCGGGATTCCTCCATGACGACGAACCACTCGTTGGACGGGATGCACGACCCCAGGGCGCGCAGCAGCGTCGTCTTGCCCGAGCCGCCCTTGCCCGCGATCATGATGTTGGCGTCCGATGCGACCGCCGCGGCGAGGAACCTCGCCAGGACCGGGTCGATCATGTTCCACTTCTCGCCGGTCAGGTCGTCGAGGGTGACATCGACGGTGCCGTGCCTGCGGATGACCACGACCGGCCGCTGCGACACCTGGTAGGTGACGGTCAGACGGCTGCCGTCGGGCAGCTGCATGTCCAGCATCGGCTTCGACGGCGACAGCGACCGCTCGGTCGTGCCGATCGCCGTGCCCTGCCGGGCCAGGTTCTGCACCAGGCGGATCAGGTGTTCGTCGGAGTCGGCGACCGGTTTGCCGTAGCCGATACCGCCGCCGTCGCGGTACTCGATGCGGACCTGGTCGAAGCCCAGGATGGTGATGTTCTCGATCGTCGGGTCGTCCAGCAGCGGCTGCAGACGGCCCAGCCCGACCACCTCGGCCAGCACGGCGTCCAGCAGCGCGTCTTCCTCGGCGTCGGTGACGGTGCGGGTGCGGCGCTGCGCGTCGACCCAGCCGTTGACCCGGTGGGTGGTGATCCGCTCGCCTTCGGCCCGCCGGTACTCGGCGGTCACCTCGCCCTGCTCGCGTAGCAGCCCGGTCAGCTCGTCGTGGATCTCCCGGTGCAGCTGCCGCACCACCGCGTAGTCGACAAGATCCGGAGCCTCGGCCGCCCGCCGCGGCGGCGGATAGGGCAGAGCGGGAGGCGGCGGGGCCTGCTGGACGCGGTGCAGCGCGTCGCGGATGCCCTGGGGCGTCAGGGACGGCGTGCCGTTGCGCGGGTCATGGGTGAGGGCTTCAGCCCGCATCGGCGGTCTCCAACTTCATCGCTCCGTGCCGCAGGCGGCTGGAGGTCATGACCTCGGCCAGCGGAGCGTGCAGATCCCGGCATGCTCTGACGAGGCGGTGGTGGGCCTTGATGCGGGTGCCGCCCTGGCTCAGCTCACGCGCCGAGCGTGGATCGTGCGGAAGGACACCCAGCAGCGGGACACCGAGCGTTGCGGCGGCTTCCCGGACGTGCTTGCCCTCGTCGATGACCAGCAGCCGCAACGCATCGAGCGCACGCGGGGTGTGAGCGTGCCTTTCCCGCAGATCGGTCAGGTTCGCTCTCGCGTGGGCGATCGACGGCAGCGTGCCGCGCACCACCATGACCAGGGCGTCGGCGCGCTGCAGCACCGGCCACAGCGTGTTGATCGCGTTGAGCCGGCCGCAGTCGGCGATCACGTCATACGGGCGTGGGCCCTCTGCGAGACCCGCGAACAGGCTGGCGACGGTGTCGCCGACAGTTGCCACGCCACCGGAGTCCGCCAGCCGGGCGACGCCCGGCAGCAGCAGACGGCGCCGATGCGGCGCGTCCAGATCGACGAGCTGTCCCCACCACTCGGCCTCCAGCCGACCTCGGCCGTGCAGGCTCGACAGTTCGCCGATGCCGCGGTCGGCGGGCATCTGACCGGCGAGGAAGCCCGGCAGGACATCGCCGCCAGCGGGGTCGCATTCGGCCAGAATGGTGTCGCGCTGCCACGACAGGCTCAGCGCGAGGGCGGTAACGCTCACGCCAGGTGAGCCTTTCGCTGACATCAACGCGATTACAGCCATGGTCAGCTCCCGGCCGTGACCAGCAGTGCGACCTTGTTGTCCGCTGCCGCCGCCGCGATTCCGGGCCCGTCGTTGGCCGAGACGATCACGTCGACCACGACGCCGCCGCCGTACTCCAAGTCCCGCACGGTACGGACCGTTCCCGGCACCGGGGACATGGGGGCCACGTTGTCGGCTGCGGACACGTCGAGCCTGCGGACCAGCATCACCGGGACGCCCGACTGCAGTGGGTACGCCGGGGCCTGGTCGGATTTCAAGGTCACGCTGACGACCTGCTTGCCGGCGCCGGGAATCGCCCCGGAGGCGATCTGATCGCGTGTCAGCAGGGACCGGGCCGCCAACGGCACGTTGGCGAACTTGCCAACGACGGCGTCCTTCTCCGACGCGGGGATTGGGTTGAGCGCGGCGTCGGCCGGCATCGTGACCGTGGTGAGATCACCGGCCTGGATAGGGCTCCCATACGCGACCGGCCGGGCCAGCGCCAGATAGGAGGTACCGCCACGGGCCCACAGCACCAAGCCCACGACGCTCAGTCCGGCCACCACGATGAGCACGATCGAAAGGGAGACCGCCGCACGGCTCACCCGCCGGCCGCGCAACCGCGACGGGGCGGCTGCGGGAGCGGGACCGCCAGAGGTCTCGCCGGCTCGGGTTTTCATGCTCATCGGGTAACCACCTGCATCTCGTCGATCTTGATGGTGCTGGTCGACTGACGGGCGACCGTCAACGTCCCGGCCCGACCGCCGCCCGCCCAGGTCACGTCCCAACTCGTCACAGCGGTGACCGTGTACCGGCCGCCGGGCTGGCCAAGGCTCGACTTGCGGTAGCCGGTGTCGTAACCACACGTGGGCGACGGGCCGGCGCCGGAGCCGTCCCTGTGCGGCGTGCCGGGATTGGTGCACGTCTCGGCGTGACCGTCACCCATCCGCCACTCGATTCGACTGGCCTTCGCCGTCGCGGTCACCGACAGGCCCGGCACCGACGCCGTCGCCGAGATCGGCCCCCAGGTGTTCGCGTTGACATCGGTCCACAGCCACACCGGCAGCCCCACCAGGCCTGCACCGTTGACGTCGGGGGCGGTTCTGATCTGCGGCCCGCGGATCGGCAGCTGCTGGATCGCCTGCGCCGCCAGGGTCTCCGGAGTGGGAAGACCGCCGTAGCCAGGCGGTGGCGTGGCGCGGACCGTGTCGCCGGCACGGCCGAACCAACTCGTGGAGTACGGGCAGGTGTAGTGGTAAAGCGTCCCGTCAGCCGGACTCTTGCCCTGCCACCGCTCGTCACCGGCGGGTGGTTGCGGATCCACCTTTCGGTAGAAGCAGTAGGAGGAGGGGTCGTACCAGCCCCGGCCTTCCTGATAGCAGTCGATCACGTCGCCGTTGGGGTCTTTGCAGACCACAGAACCGCTTCCCCCGCCGCTGCCACCTCCGCCAGGAGACCCCGGGCCGCCTGGGGTGTCCACTACGACGTAGCAGGTCCCGTCGTCGTTGCAGACGACGTCGGCCAGCGCCGGCGTTGCAGTTACCAGCACGAGGCCGGCACACGCTGCGGCGGCGACAGTCAGGCTGATCAGGCGTCGCTTCAGCATGTGGCGCCCTTCTCGGCGTCGACAGACTGGACCAGCCAGCGGCCGTCGTCGTAGCGCACCACCTTCACCGAGAGCTTGACGCGCGTGACCTGACCAGGAACCTCAGCCGACTTCCCGGTTGCTTTATCCACCGTGTCGATGTCGGTGCGGTCGAGGCAGTCCGACAGCATGGCCGAGTGGGGGTTCCTCGCGACGTTGACCGAGGTGACGCTCGGTGTCGACACCGGAGCGCCTGTCCGTACCAGCCCGCTCTTGTTCATCTGCGAGAGATCGAAGATCGCATTGCCGAGCGCTGGGTCGGCGGTGTATTGGCGAAGGTCAGCGATGTCCTTGTGCTCCGCGGTCAGCGCGAGGCGCGAGTAGGTGTCGCGGTATCCGCGGTAGGAGGCGAGGGCGGCGTCTGACGCCTGCGTCTCGGCGGACGGGGTGGCAGGAACGCTGGCGGCGGGAACGCCTGAGCTTTGGGCCGTCGGAGTGGAGGATCCACAAGCCGCGACGCCGAGGCTGACGACGGCGACTAGCGCGCCGCCGGCGAGCCGGACCGAACTGCGGGCACGCCAAAGAGACCCACCGAACATCATGATTAACCCCCGCTGACCTGTGATGATCACCCACGGTTATCCGCCGTCGCGCACATGTTTTTACAGAACATGACCTAGATCGACAAGGGCACAATCGACCAGCAAGTGCGATTGTCGGGAAGGTTTGCAAAGTAACAAATCATACCAAAACCGCAAGGCCCGCGAGTCATAGTCCACATCAATGACTGGCGCACAAGCCGATGGAAGGGGCCATGAGTGGCGACCACGATCATTGTTCTCGCGGCCTTCGTGGCAGGCTGGGCCGCAGGTGGCGTAGCGCGAGCCGCGATCGTTACGCACTCGGCGCCGCAGGGATCGCCATGGCGCACTGCTTGCCCGGAATGCGGTCGACCTATCCGGTTTCCGGCATTCCGGCGGCCAACGGGCCAGTGCCCGGGCTGCAGGGCGAAGGTGGGGCCATGGCCGTATGCCGTGGAAACAGCCTCCGCGGTGACTTTCGTCCTTCTCGCGCTTCGGATGCCATTCGGACCAACCTTGGCAGGCCTGTGCTGGGCGGGGGCGGCCGGTGTAGCCCTGGCGTTTACGGATGCGGCCGTACACCGCCTGCCGAATCGGCTCATAGCGACGGGGACGATTGGCGCGTTGGTGGCCTTCACAGCCGCCACGGCCACGAGCGGTGACTGGTCGCGTCTCGGAACTGCCTGCCTGTCCGCGCTCGGGCTCAGCGGGATCTACTTGCTGGTCGCCCTCGTTCTGCCTGGATTCGGCCTGGGCGATGTCAAACTCGCCCTCCTCGTCGGGCTGACTGCGGGCTGGTTTGGATTCGCGACGGTGGCCGGAGCCGCAGTCGTCGCCATCCTCATCAACGGGGCCGCAGCCGTTGCGGTGGCCATCCGCCGCGGTGATCTATCGGGCAGCATCGCCCACGGCCCCTCCATGCTGGTCGGCACCCTGGTCGCGATTCTGGCCAGCGGCCTATGACGTCCGCTCCGGCTGACGCGCGCCGAATCGGCACGCGCGTATGGCATTCAATGACGGGTGCAGGATGCCTCTTAACCCCCACGGGGGCGCTTGCAGGTCGCTGACCTGGGTGTTTAGACTTCGCCACCTGTTACCCGCCGGTGGAAAGGGCGCCTCGCCATGGACGCACAAGCTCCTGCCGATCCCGTCAAGCGCGCAAAGGCGGCGGCGGAGGCACGGATCGCGCTCGTAGGCACGGCACACAAACGCGCCGAGAAGATCAACTCGATGCTTGCCAGGCTTCAGGAAGAGCACGGGCTGTACGGCCAGGAGTACCAGGCCGCACTCGCGGCGTGGTCAAGAGACGATCTCGAGGGATTCGGCCTGGTTGCGCCCGACCAGATAGCCGTCACTGGCTCGGCTCGCCGCTCGATCAAGAAGCCGAACGCATAGAACTCCTTATCAGGCTCCTGCGCCTGGCCGAACAGCATCTAATGAATGTTGCTTACCCAAGCCGCTGACGTACGGGTGACCGATGGGCTACGCCGCCCGGCGCACGGATCGAGAGGCCGACGCCCTGCTCGCCCCCGCTACCGATCCGGTCTGAGCAGACATCCAGGGCCGGCCGCGCCCGTAAACCGTCACGGATACGCCAGCCGGTACAAGGGCCACAGATCGGGCACCACCAGCAATCCGGACACCCACGGAACTTGATCAAGCCCTGCCGCTGGGGTGGCCGGGTTGGGCCACCCCCCTGCGACCCAAGCGAAGGGATGAGTGGCCGAGGGAACAGGAGCCACCCGACCCGTAGGGGTCAGAGGCCCTGAGTCGAGTCGTTGCCGCGCCGAGGTATGGCGTTGTGGCGGTCGCGAACGTAGACGACGGCGGGTTTGCCGTCGGCGGGTAGTCGGCGGTCCACTTCGAAGAGAGCGGTAGCGGTGACGAGGTCGGTGAGCTTGGCGTATCCGAAGGTGCGGGAGTCGAAGTCGGGGCGCCGCTTGGTGAGGATGTGCCCGACGGCGCCCAGGTGCGCCCAGCCGTCGTCACCGGAGGCGGCTTCGACCGCGTCGCAAAGCAGCGTCACGAGGGCCGTGTCGTCGCTGAGATCGGTGGCGGGTGTGCGTGGCTTGACGACAACCGCCTGGAGCGGTGCAGGTGCACCGAGTCCGAGCGTGAGGTTCTCGGTGTAAATGAACTTGTCGCAGGCGGCGACGAATGATCGGGGCGTCTTGCGCTCGCCGAAGCCGAAGACGGTCAGCCCGGATTCGCGGATGCGGGAGGCCAAGCGGGTGAAGTCGCTGTCGCTGGAGACGATGCAGAATCCGTCGAAGCGCCCGGTGTAGAGCAGATCCATCGCATCGATGATGAGGGCGGCGTCGGTGGCGTTCTTGCCGGAGGTGTAGGCGAACTGCTGGATCGGTTGGATGGACTGGGCGAGGAGGTGCTCCTTCCAGCCACGTAGGCCGGTGCCGGTCCAGTCTCCGTAGGCGCGTTTGGCGTGGGCAGTGCCGTACTTGGCGACCTCCGCCAGCAGCGGGGCGACGACCGCGGGCTGGGCGTTGTCGGCATCGATGAGGACCGCCAAGCGGAGGCGGCTCTGGTCGTTGTTGTCCACACTTTCACCTTTCGGGTGAGGTCGCCGCAGCCGCAGCCGGTGGCTGTGCAGCGGGTGTAGGCGCAGGCGTGGCGCGGATCGGCAGAAGGAAGGTGGCGGTGGCCAGTGCCTGGGCGCCGAAGCGGAAGTAGGCGAAGAGCACTGCGTGAACCCAGGCGGCCGGCCCGGTCAGGCGCAGCGGCTCGGAGTCGGCGAAGAGGAGCACCACGCCGTGGTGGTCGAGGTGGTATTCCATGACGGCGGCGTGGTCGAACGACAGCCACCGTCCAGAGGCGTAGCACCAGGTTTTGGTGGGCGTGAGCACGACTCGGGCGAGCTGGTGCTCGCGCCACTGCGGGCGGGCCAAACGTTCGGCCCGGGACTTGGCGCTGAGATTGCCAACGGCGTTGGCGATCAGGGCGCCGGTGACGAAGGCTGCCGATCCGAACGCCAGCGCCGAAGTCTGGGTGTAGGTGACCACCGAACCGTAGTGGCGCGTAGTGCAGTTGCGCGTCCAGGTACACCGGTTCCTCGGTGAGAAACCCCGGGGCGAGGACGGGGCCCGGCTGTCCACCCAGGGAGAGGAACTCGAGGGTCTGACGCGCGGCGGCGCGACCTTCTGCCCACGCTGTGTCGACGGCGGGAGGCGGTACAAGCCGGCCGATGCCGTAGCCGGCGGCGTAGGTGGCCAGCGACCACGGGGCGGCGATCCCGACGACCGTTACGGTGAACCACCGTCGGTGGCCGAAGCCGCGCCGGTGCCGTCCCTCCGCCACCCCCAGGCACAGGCCGGTGATCGCCGTCGCGGCGACGTAGGCGACGGCGGTCAGTGCCACCAGAGCCAGAAGGGCGCTGATCTTCGAGCATGCCTCGGGTATGTCCGCGTTTGGATCGCTGATCTGCAATCCGTGAGCCCGGAGACACCTGTCCACGGACCGGTACGACCGCTCGACGCCCCACACGAGTGCCGGTGTGGCAAGCCCGGTAGCCACGGCGGTGAAGGTCCAGTGCCGGCTCTTCGGCGGCGAGGGCACGAACGACATGACCGACCGCCGCTCCTTGTCGTCACTGCATCGGGACGCTCTCGACGCGAGAGCCTACCGCTTGGTCGATACGTGATGGGGGCCTGCAAGTGAGGGACTGCGTAGGATCGGACAGTCCCTGACCCCGTCGGTCGACCCGGCGGGGCGCGTGAGCCGCGACAGCTGCCTGCCGGCCGCCGCGGAGCGGAGCAGTTGCACCCCGGCTGAGGGCGCGCGGTGATCCGCGGCGCCACCTCACGCCGAGGACCGGGCCGGCCGGCGGCGCGTTCGCGGTCTAGATGGACGACCGGACGGGGGCGGACTCGGTCGACTCGGGCGGGGAAGCGGCGGTGGGGGTGGCGGACCTTCGGTGACGCAACCCGGTCGGCAGCACCGCCAGGGTGATCAGCGCGCCGAGCAGGCCCGTTGCGACGAAGCCCCAAGCGGGTGCCGAGGCATCGATCACCGCACCGGCCAGCGGGGCACCGACCGCCACCCCCACCACCATCGCCGAGCCGTGCAGGCCCATCGCCTCACCCCGCACGCTCGCCGGCACCAGCCGGCTCACCGCGTCGGCGGTGGCCGCCACGGTCGGCGCGGTGAACGCTCCGGACGGCAGCAGCATCAGGGCCAGCAGCCACCACTGGCCGCTGCCCAGGCCGACCGGAATGGTGACCAGACCGAGGACCAGGGTGAGGATCAGCGACGGCACCGGGCGGGACAGCGCGCCGTAGATGAAGCCACCGATCAACGAGCACGCCGCCCAGAGCGCTAGCACCACACCGGTCCAGTCGACCTGTCCAGCGTCACGCAGCACCGCCACCACCGACACATCGATGCCGGCGATCACCAGCGTGCCCGCCGCGCCACCGGCGAGCAGCCCGATCAGCCGTGGGGTCAGCCACTGCCGGCGGGGCAGTGCCCGCGCCGGCGTCGTCTCCTCGTCACGCGCCCGGGTCGGCGGGTTGAGCACCAGCAGGGTGAGTCCGGCCAGCACGATCCCTCCGCCGACGGCGTACATGGTCAGGGTGGGCGAGAGACTGGTGGCCAGGGCCACCGCCCCCGCCGGCCCGACCATGAAGCTCAGCTCGACCGACATCGAGTCCAGCGCGTACGCCTGACGGCGCTGGGCCGGCGGGACCAGCGCGGCGATCGACTGCCGGACCACCGAGAAGACCGGCAGAGTGAGCAACCCGCCGACGAACGCGGCACCGAGCAGCACCGGGTACGGCAGGACCGGTGCCGTCCCCCAGAACAGCGCCGAGACCGCCGTGGTCAGCAGCAGCATCGGTCGCAGGCCGCGCCGGTCGACCAGCCGGCCGAGCAGTGGGGCGCCGAGCGCCGAACCGACTGTCATCGCGGCCCCGACGAGTCCGGCGGCGAAGTACCGGTGGCCCAGATCGAGTACGTGCAGCGTCATCACCACCGCTGTGGCCGCCACTGGCACCCGGGCCAGGATGGCGACCAGCAGCAGGGGCCACAGACCCGGCAGCGCGAGTGCCTCCCGGTAGGGCTTCACATCCAACACGGTCCGTACCTCCCGGGCCATCCCGGCCTCAGACGAGCGACTGCGGTGTCATTCCGGTTACGTGGGCGCGGAAAAGGCGTCGATGCTCCGTTCCGGAACGACGGGAATCGACGCCCTTCCTCGCCGCACGGTACGCAGGACCGACGACCGGCTCGGACGACAGCACCAGACCGGCCGACCGTCGGATTCCTCCGACGGGAGCGCTCGTCCGGGCCGCGGCCGAGCCCCGCCCGGCACCCTCTCGGACGCCCGTCGGCTGGGGTTCATGCCCGGACACCCTACCCCCCGCCGCGAGGATTCGGTCACCACGAAGCGCCTCCGCGAGGCTGTTTCAGGACCTGGCGACGGCCCTTGTCACCGTCGGGCGCGGCGGGCGAGGTGGTCGGTGCGTACGGCGCGGATGGCGCATTCCGTACGCCGAGCGGCGGGCCGGCGCGTGGCGGCTAGGCTAGGCCACCAGGAGTCGCATCATGCCGTGCACCGCCTCTGCGTCGCGGAACAACTGCTCCCGGTCCTCGTGTACGAGGCGGATCAGCCCCCAGCAGCCGTCCAGGTCTCGGGTGACCGGCCAGTGGACGCCCTGCGGAGCGATCATCCTCTCGCCGTCGTACGAGGGAAGCTCCCTGACCCCTTCGAGCCCGGCATAGCCCTGCACCACACCAGATTCGTCGTTGATCAGGCAACAGATGTTGTAGTGGCGCTCGAAGTGGTGGTCCCCGGACGTACGGCGCCTGTCGACGAAGATCCTGATGTTCTCTTGGAAGACGTTGAGGCCCGAGCACTTCTGGATCATCAAGGGAACGCTGGCACCCGGAAGGCGGTTGTTGACCTCAACGACCCGCGGGCCGCGTGACGTCATCTTGAATTCGGTGTCGTTGATCCCGTAACGCACCCCGAGCGCGTCGTTGACCGACCTAACGTACGGCAGGGCCGCCAGGGCGATCGGATCGTCCAACGGAAGTGAGAACATGTTTCGATATATGCTCGCGTTTCCGTCCCGCTGGATCTTTTCGTACTTGGCGAAGGCTATCGGCACGGCCTCGCCGCCACCGGTGTGCGCCAGGTCCATGAAATACTCGTCGCCATCCAGGTATTCTTCGGCCAGCACCGTCGAAAACCGCTGGTGGTAGGGGTCGGCCTGACTCACGATCACGTTGAAGGCGTCGACGACCTCCTGCCGGTTCGCGCACACGAAGACGTGGACGCCCCCGACCGAGGCATTCGGCTTGAGAACCACCGGATAGCCGTGCCCGTCAGCCCAGGCGAGGACCGACTCCAGATCCCCTGACTCGTGGAACGCGGCACACGGGACCCCGTGCCGTGTCCAGTACTCCTTCATCACACGCTTGTTCCTTCGGGCCTCCAGACTCTCGGTCGGATTGCCGATGAGCCCGAGCGACTCAGCCAGCACGTCTACGATCTTGAGAGACGGCGGAGCTCCCGGGACGACCGCGACGACACCGCGGCTCTTCAGGAACGCCACCGTCTCGTCGGTGGAGGAGTGTTGGTAGACCTCGCTGAAGTCCGCCGGATCGAACGTCTGCGTGACGTAGGGGGTGCGGTATTCCTGCGTCAGGACACAGATCACTCTGAAGCCGAGGGCGGTGCCTTCCCGGCCGTAGGGCCCAGCCGCTGCAACCGGATCTATGACCGCGATGGCGGGGTCCAGGTATGACATCTGAGAACTCCTTCCGAGAAGACACTGTGCGCAGCTTCAACGCGTCCCAGCTGCCGGGTCCGTGGGCACTGACGCGACGGCGTACTAGGAAATGAATTCGAAGTAGCCGTTCGGCGCGTAGTCGTCCACGGGTCGCTTGAACCGTTCGGCCGGCGGCGGGAAGCCTGCCTTCAAGAAGATGTCGAGAAAATAGGCCCCTTCCGTGCTGGTGATGCCGAGCCTGCGGGCGACCCGGTCGTCCACGTCGACATGCTGACGCGCATGGTCGATGACGACGTTCTTGATGCCACTGCCGTCCGGCATGCGGATCTTGGGTCGGTCGACGATGTAGCCGGGCAGCCGGTCGCGCATGGCCTCCCGAAGAACCCACTTCTCGACGCCGTCACGGATCTTCAGATCCATCGGCAGAGAATACGCGAACTCGAGAAGATGGCGGTCCAGGAACGGCACACGCGCCTCGACGGAGTTCATCATGCTCGAGCGGTCCACCCGTTGCAGATCGGTGCGGTGGAGGTTGCCCACCCGGTACTTCATCAGACCGACCGGATCCGCATGCGTCTTGAACAGGTCGTACCCGGCCAGCACCTCGTCGGCTCCGTCCCCGCAGATGGCGACCTTGATGCCGTGTTTCCTGACGGCCTGATAGACAAGATACTGCGTGCAGGCGTCGATGATGTCCACGACCTCGAACAACTCGGCCCCGTGAACTATCCGGGGAATGATGTCGATGAGATCCGAGCGGTTCAAGTGGACAATGTGCTGCTTGACCCCGAAGTCTTCGCAGTAACGTCTCGCCACCTCCACGTCCGCGGCTCCCTCGAAGCCGACCGTGAAGGCGGTGACGTCGTGGTGATACCTCCGCGCCGCTTGCAGGACCGCCGCGCTGTCGATGCCGCCGCTGAACGGCACGGCAAGCGGAAGGTCAGTGTCGACCTGCTTACGAACCGCGTCCTCGAAGAGCTCCCGATACCTGCGGGAAGCCGCGGAGCTCGTGATCGGGACCTGCTGCTCGTCCAGCTCGAAGTAGCGGACCTCCCTGCCGTTGTGGACGTAGGTCCCAGGCGGTACCGGACGAATGAGCGCGGGATGATCGAGCAGACATTTCTGCTCGGAGGCGAACCGATAGACCCCGTCCTGGACCTGGTAGTACAGCGGTTTGATGCCGACATGGTCCCGCACCGCGAGGAACGATCCGTCTCTGCTGTCGCAGATGACGAACGCGAACATGCCGTTCAGTTTCCGCAGGAACGGGATTCCCCACTCGAGGTAGGAACGCAGTACCACCTCGGTGTCGGAGTCCGTGCGAAAGGTGTGCCCGAGCTGCTCCAGCTCCTGTCGGATGCTTCGGAAGCCGTACAACTCTCCGCTGAACACCACCCAGACCTGTCCCGCCTCGTCGGACAACGGCTGGGCCGCATGCGGGCGGTCGACGATGGCCAACCGGTTCGTCCCCATCGAGAAGCGAGCTCCCGAACCCTGCTCCCCAAAATGATCAGCATCCCCACGATGCCGGATCCTTTCCAGCATACGGATCAGCTCGTTGTCCCGAGCCGTGGCACGGTCGTCGCCCTGCGGCACCAACTCGCGATCGACCACGACGGCGATCCCACACACCTTGTTACCTCTCATTCGCAAGCTCGAGATCGGGCGCCAGCTCCGGCACACCAACCGGGCATTCTTGCTTCGGATCACCAACCGGGCAGCCTCGTGGACGTCGCCCGGGGGGCTCGCAACAGATATCGTTCCCGGACAGCGCGACGCTAGCTGGTACTCGAGCTCGTGCTGTCGGTCGACTGGACGAGAACTGCGGTCGCAGTGATCTCGACGAGGAGTTCCGGCCGGAGGAGCGGCGCCTGGACCGTGGTGTTCACGGGCGTGATGTCCCCGAAATACTTCTGGAACATTAGTGCGTAGTCGTCGAAGTAGCTGAGGTCCGAAAGGTGCGTCACAGTACTGACGACGTGGTGCAGTTCTCCCCCCAACTGGCGGAGCGTGGCCTGGATCTTCCTAATGACGTAGTCGGTCTGCGCACCCACATCCTCGGCGCACGCTCTTCCATTCGCATCGATAGCGGTGGTGCCGGCGACAAATATCTGGTTGCCGACGCGGATACCCCGCGAGTAACCCATCTGCGGCTCATATCGCGATGGGCTGAAGACCAACTGCTTGCCGTCCTTCATGATGGGGCTCGAAATCTCTGGCTCAGTCATCACGGCCTCCCGGTTCGACGATCTGGAGAAGTTGTTGTTGTTCCGTACGCAGCCGACAGCGCAAGGACCGAAGGGCTGCGAGGTCGCTCGAGATCAACCCTTACGTCCGACTCCGACAAGGGCGGTGCGGGGCAACTCGCCGACCCAGCCGTCCGCTGTCTCGAACACGGACAAGGTTCCGCTGTCATGCACGGGCGGGGACACGACCGAGCCGAACTGCTCCAGGCCGTACGACCCGTACTGTATGCACTTGACCACCTGGTCCTCGACCCAGTCCACGGCGTCCTGCTCGTCGCAGGTCAGACCGTAGGAGTCCAGGAGGTAGTTCAATATGCCCAGTCGCGCGTGGTGCGCGTCGCGTGCATGAACGACGATCGGGTCGTAGATCAGCTTGACCGCGACGTCCGCAAATCCGGCCGCCGCCATCCCCGCCTCCAGTTCGGCGCGACTGAAGTGCGTGTACTTGTGCCCGTTCGGCGAATAGGAGTCGACCACGGTCTCGAACCAGTTCGCCGTCGGTGAGCCGATCTCGAAGTCATGGACGACCAGGCGCCCGCCTGGCCGGAGTACGCGGAAGGCGTCCGCGTACGAGGCAGTTCGCTGATGCACAGGTATGTGGTGGGAACCGTAGGCGAAGAGCACGCCCCCGAACGTCTCGTCGCGGCACAGGAGGAACTGCGCAGCCAGTCGAACCGCCGGTAGCTCGTACGCCAGAGCTTGTCGGATCATCTGCCCCGAAAGATCGCCGGTCAGGATCCACTGGCGAGGGCTGGACCAGTTCGGCAGCTGACTCGCCGCCCGCGCGACGGTTCCGTCACCACCGAGGACGTCCAGAAGAAGGTAGTCCGGCGGCAGCCCGTCGGCACCCGACTCGCCGGACGCCAGCTCCAGAAGCTGCGCGACTCCGACCGCCTTCACCATGCTCTGCTGGTGAGCCTGCCGGTACGAGTCTCCGCGGCCGGTGCTGTTGGACTCGAACTCGTTCGGCTCCGCGAACATCGGCCCCAGCACTTCGTTTCGTCCCGGACGACTCAGCCAGAGCGTCGATGCCATGTGCGGAAAGCGGGCCCGAAAGCTCCGCTCGAAGTCACTGATCGACATTCCGGGCAGGTACCGTGCGGCAAGATCGAAGGTCACTGCAGGCTCCCTATGTACACGTGTCATGTCTGGTTCGACAACGTCGGGTGGTGATCAGATCCCGCGGACTCCGCCTGGCGCCGCAGGTCCTCTGCGCGTCGCACGAGACCGAAGAACGCCTCTGGATCCGTGATGTGGGCGATGTGTGCCGCACGCGGGAGTTCGACATATACGCCACGCAGGATAAGTTCGGCCAGGCCGCGAGTAGTGCGGCGATCGTGTTCCAGCGAGTTCACGCCGGCCGCCGCGACAGTCGGGACACCGAAGGTGAGCGGCTCGAATCCCACGGTGTTGAGTTCAGCGTCGGACATCTCGGCCAGTAGTGCCCGGCCGTCCTCGATGTCGGCGTCCGGTCGGCCGGTGCCCCTCGTCACCTCTCGCCCCAGCACTGCGGTACGCAGTCTCCTGACGGCTTCCGTCGGATCCTCGACGTCCGCCTCCCGGACGAGCGCTTCCCATGGCGCCAGGTCAGGCCACCACGGGAGCCAGCGGATCGGCGGCTCGTACACCACGAGTGCACCGGCCAGCGCTGGCGACTGCCAGAGAGCATTGAGCGCGACCAGGCCGCCGTAGCTGTGACCGACGACGATGTCGGGCTGGTGCCTTGCCAGGATGTCCTGCAGGTCGGCCACGTGCCTGCCCAGCCCGCACGTGGCGTGCCCGGCCCGGCGCGAGTGGCCCCACCCACGACGGTCGTACGCGAGCGAGCGCCACTGAGGCAGGTATCTGCGGGAGCCCCGGATGAAGCTCGCCGACGAGTCGAGTGTGCCGTGCACGTACAGCACGCTGCCCTCGGTGGCATCCACCGGGCCGCCGACCTCGACCCGAAGCTGAGGTGTGTCCGGCCCTCGCTCGCTGCTCACGCGGCGACCCGCGTCGAGGAAGGCGGGGCGAGGCGCTGTGGCGGCAACTGTTGGCAGATCTCCTCAGCCAGGCCCTCCGGCGTACAACTGTCTAACAGGGACTCAAACTCCATTGAGACCCCGAACCTCTCGTTGATCAGGATGAAGAGCTCGGCGGTGGAAAGTGAGTCCCCGCCGAATGAGTAGAAGTCGGAATGACTCTTGACCCGGTGGAGGGGCAGCCGCAGGCACTGGGCGAACAACTGGGCCACGGCCCAGGTCGCGCGGGCACGGTTCCACGCCGTGTCCGCGCCGTCGGGTTGCTCCGCTGCCTGCGACGTCGGGGTGCCCGGGTCGCTGCTGGTGGAGCGATCGTCGCGGCCGCTGACCTGAGGGATCTGCCAGTCGGCCTTGCCGTTGATGGTGCGCCCGCTGTCTTCGACCTGCTGGAACAGGGTCGGTATCATCGGAGGGTACAGGCGTGGCGAGAGAAATCGCCGCAAAGCTTCTTCGTCGAGCGTGCCTTCGGCGACCACGACGCTGGCTCTCAACTGCCCGTCTGCCTCATAGACGGTGCAGGCGCAGATCTGCGGGAACTCGGCGATGACGTTTTCCACCTCGTTCAGTTCGATTCGGTGGCCTCTGATCTTCACCTGCCGGTCGGCTCGTCCGATGAACTCCAAGGTCCCGTCCGGCCGCCACCGGCAACGATCGCCCGTGCGATAGATGAGCTGGCCGGGCCTGTCCACGAAGTGGTCCGCCGTGAACCTCTCCTCCATCAGGTCAGGGCGATTGAGATAGCGGCCCAGACCGATGCCACCGATACACAGCTCTCCCTCTACCCCGACGGGCACGGGACGGTCGCCGTTGAGCACGTATACCCTTTTGTTCGTCGCCGGCCGACCAATGGGCGGCCTATCGTCACTGTCGCCGCACTCATGCCACGCGGTCAGCGCCGCCGCTTCCGCCGGACCATAGATGTTCAGGAAGCGTCGATGCCGGCCACGCCATTTTCGAACGATGGGTGAAGCTAGTCGTTCGCCGGCCGCAGCCCCGATCCTGAGGTCGGGAAGGTCGGTGAACGGCAGGCTCGACCACACCGACGGCGTCATGATGACGGAGGTGATCCTTCGGTGCTTTAGCGTCCTGGCCAACGGGGGACCCACCTGCAGCTTCGCGCTGTCCGCGAACACGAGGGTCGCTCCTGACAGGAGGGTCAGGACGATGTCCGAGATGCACCCGTCGAAGTTCGGCGACAGGAACTGCAGCACCCGGTCGGTGGGGCTGAGACGAAAGATGTCGTTCAGTCCCTCGTGCAGGTTCGACACACCCTCGTGGCTGATGGCGATCGCCTTCGGCCGGCCGGTCGATCCGCTCGTGAAGACGACATAGGCGGTGTTTCCTACGTTGACTCCGGTGACCGGCGCCGACTCGTGGTCCGGTGAGGTCGAGACGACCACCGTAGGTGTGCGTAGCGAGAAGGCTTGGGCCGTCGCGAACGACGCGGCGTCGGTCAACACCAGGGACGACTTCGACTCCTCCAGCATTCCGGCAAGTCGGTCCCGGGGGCAGGTGACGTCAGCCAGGACGAAGGAGCCACCCGCCTTCGCGACGGCGAGCACGGCACAGACGAAGTCCGTCCTCCGTTCCATCACGATGGCGACGACTGTTTCCGGCTGCACGCCGAAGCTACGCAACTGATATGCGAGTGTGTTGCTTCGACGGTCCAGCTCGCGATAGGTAAGAGCTTCGGTCTCGGCTTCCACCGCGATGCTGTCCGGCTGTAGCTTCGCCTGTTCGGAGAATTTCACGTGCCAGGGATCGTGGTCGGCTTGACCCCGGACGGTGCCGCTCCAACGTAGGGTGGCTGCGGCCTCCGCGATTCCGCTCCGCTGTCGATCCGCATGACCGTCTGCATACGCGGGGCGAGAAGGAGAAGCAGAATCCGCGGGCCGGTCCTCGTGCCGGCCGAGCCGGACCGGCGCCGACGCCAGACAGCGGGTGTTGGGGTGGGGACCCCAACACAAGGCGTCGGTATCACCGTCAAAGCTGTAATCTGGATATTTTTCCAGGAACTGAAGAATCGCTATCCCGGCGAGACGCTCGGCGTACGGTGCGCCGATGCAGTAGTGGCGACCGAGGCCGAAACCCAAGTGTCGGGCCTCGCCGCGTCGGATGTCGAAGGACAGTGGATTCGTAAATTTCCGTGGATCCACGTTCGCTGCGCGGAGGTAGACGAGGACACTTTGTCCGGCCGCGATCTCGTGACCGCCGAGGAGTGTCGTCTCCGTGACCCGACGCGCGAGGTACTGGCTCGAGCCGTCCAACCTCAATATCTCGTTCACGGCCGAGTCGATGAGATCGGGGTCTTCGCGAAGGAGCCGTTGTTGTTCGGGGTGTCGGTCGAACAGGCGCAACCCGGTCGATACCAGATGGGTCAACGTCTGGTAGCCGCCACCGGCAAGGACAACACAGTTCGCCGCGACCTCGTACAGGAGCTCGTCGACACCAGACTTGTCGAGTTCGTGCGGACGCCCTGTTCGGACCAGCGCACTGAGGAGGTCCTCCTGCTCGCCGTCCAGCCGGTCACGGCCGGCCGCCTGCAGGGCTGTCAGTGCGTCGGTGAGCACCGGTATGACTGTCTTGTCACGTACGTCGGGCAGGGCGGAGACGCTGCCGAGGAGGGTCTCATAAGCGTCCGCCCACCGGGATATCTCACTCTCCCGTCCCTCCATCCCTAGCAGGGCGGCGATCAGCGGCGACGAGAGGTTGGCGGCGAAGTCGGCGATGATGTCCGCGGTTCCGTGTGCTGGTAGACCTGCCAGTGCCCGGCGGACGATGTCCTGCATGACGTGGCCCCAGGCGCGAACACGGGAGCCGGAGAAGTGCTCCCGGAGAGCTTCGCGGACCGCGGTATGAGCAGGTGGGTCCTTGAAGAGGAGTTGCTTCTGCAGCATCCCTACGACGTCAGCGGCTTCCCCCAGCCCCCTGCTCTGCAACTCCTCCGAGTTGATCAGTCTGGCGGACGAGAAGGTGGCGTGACGGGTCAGCACCTTCACCGACTCCTCGTAGCCGGTGCAGACCCAGACCCGACTGGTCTCGTCGTAGAACACCGGGCCCAGTTCCTGGAGCTGCTGGATGTAGCGGTACGGGTCCGCGATCACATCCGCTCGCTGGAGGTTGTGGACACCGTGCCTTTGCCTGTCATAGACGCGACCGCCTACTGCTGGTTCCGTCGAACGGTGCTGATCTTCGTGCGGCGCGGATTTCATGGACGCCCTCCTTCCCGAAGGCACGGTGGAAGCTTCTGTGGTCCCGGACCCGGGTGCCCCCTCGGCAGGTCAACCGCCAACTACGACCGCTGGCCCGTGATCATCCCGTGCGGCGTCCAGCCACTGAACTGCTTGCGGCTGATGTTCTTGAAGCCGGCCTCGCGCATACAGTTCTCATGCTGTTCCCACGAATAGATCATGCCGCCTTCCGAGGGCAGGGACGCGAAGTAGACGCTGTCGAGAGCGGCCACCGTCGGTCCATCGCCTTCGTCGTTCGACATGGAGTTGGTGATGACCAGCTGGCCACCGTCAGGCAACGCCTGATAGGCCCGACGCATCAGATGCGTGTTCTCCTCAAGCGTCCAGATGACCATCTGGTGGGCGAAGAGAATCACATCGCACTGACTAGGGAACGGATCGTTGAACATATCGCCCGCGACCACGTCGATCTGGTCACTGAGTCCTTCGTCGGCGATCCGCCGCTTGGTGATTCGCGCCGTCGCCGGAATCTCCATGACCGTGACCTGGAGATGCGGGTTCGCTTTCGCGAGGGCGATGGCGTTGACGGCGTCGCCGCCACCGCAATCGAGCAGGTGCTTCGCCCCACTCAGGTCGAGTTCTCTGGTCAGCTCCCTGTTCGCGAGCTCCGACCAGGACCGCATGTAGGTGTAGAAAACCCGCTCGAGCTCGGGGTTCTCCGACAAGCGGTGGTAGAGGTTGGCGCCGGTGCCACGGATTCGGCGCAGGCCCACGTTTCGGTTGCTCCGCAGCGACTCCGTGAAGTCGAGTTGCCCCTCGTAGACGATGTACTGTTCGAAGGCGACAGTGTCCTTCAAGCGCTGCAGATCGCCATTATCCTTCATATCGGCCAGGACCCGTGCGGCCTCGTACCGGCCGTCCGTCTTCTTGGTGAGGCCGAGCGCCGTACAGCCGAGGAGAAGAATGTCGTTGGCCCGCTCGTCGAGGCCGAGGCGTTGGCCGATCTCCGGCTTCGTCAGCTTGGGGTCATCGAGCAGGACGTCCAACAACCCCAGCTCGCAGGCGGCATTCAGATACTGGAATGCTGCGTGTCCGAACAGTACCCGGGTGAGGTCGTCCATGGTCAGGTCGGGGGGTGCGGCTGCGGTGGTGACCGCGTCAGTGCTCACGGTGAGGTGAACCTCCATGCTGGGACAATGGGACAGAGAGTCGATTGCGATTGTCGGGACGCATCGTGAACTCGCGGCATTCTTGCCTTGGCCGCAACAGTTCCACCCGCACCAGGCACGCGAGATATCGCCGCCCGGAAACAGGTTTGCGCAGCGTTGGATACGCCCTACCCTCCGCGCGGGCAAGGATGCTCAGCTGCAGGAAAGCCGGGCATCCGCTTCGTCGTAGCTGCGTGCGGAATCCCACCCCAGGCTGATATTGACGGGCTTGGGGAATGGCTGCAGTCCGCCCTAAAGGCGCGACTAGGTGCTGACACGCTTCATAAGTCCCCCCGTATTTGGGACCGCCGATTGGCGTTCGCTGACTTGATTTAGAGCGAAACATGCATGACGGCCCGTGTCAACATCGACTTCGGTGAGTGACGACGGTTTGTGCCGCCCCCGACGACGTGCCCGCGCGCAGGAAGGTCAACACCCCGTTCCCTCCTGCGGTCCGGCCGTGGGCTAACACCACGAGGTCAGCCGACGTGCCACGCCCGGCATGGCGTAAGCCGGAGTCGGGACGCCGTGGTGTCGCCGTTGCGGGTCGGCAATCCCGCGCGCAGTCGCTGAGCGTGATGACGAGATCGCAGACGCGACACATTAGCCCGTGCCGGCCGGGCGGATCACCGGACCGCGCCGACGTCCTCCGCTGCGGTCCGCGCGTTGGGTCTCGGCACGCAGCAGCGCGTTCCCCTCGTCGGTGAGGCGGTAGTACTTGCGGGCGCGGCCGTCGACGATCTCGTTGCGGTCCACTGGCCCCGGTCGGAGTAGAACAGGATGGTCTTGACAGTCAGCCCGGTCCGGCGGGCCAGGCCGCCGATGGAACAGCGCCGGTCGCCGTGCCTGCCCTCACTCTCGCGCCTAAAGACTCCAAGCCGTCCGGCCGCAGCAGTCACTCTTCTCCACAGCCGGCCGCCACCTCTCCGAACCGACAACGCAGAAACCGCCTGGCGAAGGGTGTCATGCACGTCCTGGTGCGCCGGCTCCGACTGGCTCACCAAGGAGACGCGCTCCTCGGCCTGGTTCGGCTGGCACGGTTGCTGTGCTGCTGCCGTCAGACGAGGCGCTGGACGCGGACCTTCGGGCGCTCGTTCCTGAGGTGGCCGTGCTTGTGCTGGCGGACCTGCTCGTCCGAAATCTCCTGGTCATAGTCCGGGTCCGGCGGGATCCACTTGTGGGAACCCGTCGCTGTAGTGGAACTTCTCGTCGCCGGATCGCAGAATGCTCACCGCAGCCACCCCAGGAACCGCCGGTGCAGCACCCCGGGAAAGGCGTTCAGCTATACCTTCTCCTGCATGATGCGGTACAGGCCTCGCCACTGCTGCCCATCGGGCCGGCGCGTCCTGCGGAGCAAGCCGGCAAACTCGGACAAGTTCCACGCCCCCCGATGCAGCTCGCCGTCGGCCGCCCCGGGATCCCAGTCGGCGTATCTTCCCCAGCCACTGCACTCTTCGGCAACCGGCACTGGAACGCCGACCTTCTGAAGTCCGGCTGCGGTCAGGATCCGCGTCGCCTCCTCCGGTGGCAGCAGCGGCAGCAGGTCCGGATACGGCGCCTCGTCCGCCGGGTCGAACCCGACCCGCATCTCGAAGGCGGCCCCCAGTCGCGGGCGGTCAGACGGGTCAAGAGTCACTGGCGCCGGCACGGGCGCGGCCAACGCCAGCTCCTGCGTCCACCGAGCCACGACGCGCTCCCGTCCAGGTAGCCGGTGACGCAGGAACGTCGACAACGAGGACGATGGGTTCCGAATCTCATCGATCAACGTCACGGTTTTATCGTCTCACCGCCCCTCTGACACTGCTGGACGAGCAGAAGCCCTGAATGCGGCCCCGAGAGAACATCGAGGGCCGAGGGAGTGTGGATCCTGCGCAGTCCCGCAAGTGAGCCCGCGCCCTACCGGGGGTGGTGCGTCGGCGGCTTGTTCAATGGCGTGGTGACGGCGACATCGACCAGTCCTGCGAGTACTGACTGCGCCGGCGGCTGCGTAACGGAATTGGCCGCGCTTCGCACGCAGGCAGGGAGATGGCCACGTGCCGAGTGATGGCGGCATGGCGTGGTTGGTCGCCACGGGCGAGGTACTTCGCGGCCAACTGCACCAGTAGCAGAACGCTGGCCGGGTGCTTCGGGTCGGCACCGGTGGAGTCCGACGTGCGGTGTTGGTCTAGTGTCCTGCGCCGGGAATTCGTTGAAGATATGAGGCGAGTCGGTCGAGGATCTCGTCGGCGGTCTTGGTCCAGATGAAGGGTTTGGGGTCGTCGTTCCACGCGGTGGCCCAGGCGCGCAGGTCGTTCTCCAGGGCTCGTAGGGAGGTGTGCGTGGCGCGGCGTAGTTGTTTGTCGGTCAGCAGCCCGAACCACCGTTCGACCTGGTTGAGCCAGGACGAGTAGGTGGGGGTGAAGTGCATGTGGAACCGGGGATGCGCGGCAAGCCATCGCTTCACGGTGGGGTGTTTGTGGGTGCTGTAGTTATCGCAGATCAGGTGGACGTCGAGGTCGGCGGGGACTTCGGTGTCTAGCTTGGCCAGGAACTTTTTGAATTCCACGGCCCGGTGTCGGCGGTGCACCGCGGTGATCACTTGGCCGGTGGCCACGTCGAGCGCGGCGAACAACGTGGTGATGCCGTGCCGGACGTAGTCGTGGGTGCGCCGCTCGGGCAGGCCGGGCATCATCGGTAGCACCGGCGCCGATCTGTCGAGGGCCTGGATCTGGGACTTCTCGTCCACGCACAGCACCAGCGCCCGCTCCGGCGGGTCCAGATACAGCCCGACCACGTCGCGGACCTTGTCGATGAACTGCGGGTCGTTCGACAGTTTGAACGTCTCCACCCGGTGGGGTTGGAGGCCGAAGGCCTTCCAGATCCGGCCCACTGTCGAGCGGGACAACCCGGACTCGGCCGCCATCGACGCCCGCGACCAGTGCGTGGCATCAGTCGGTGTGCGTTCCAAGGTGGCGACCACGACCTGCTCGACCTGCTCATCACCGATCGTGCGTGGCGCACCCGGCCGCGGCTCGTCGACCAGACCTTCCAGCCGGCGCGCGACGAACCGGTTACGCCACTTGCCCACCGTCTGCGGCCAGATCCCCAACTCCACAGCGACGTCCTGGTTGGACTTGCCTTGCGCACAGCCCAGCACGATCCGACACCGCTGCGCCAGGGCCTGCGACGACTTGGCCCGCCGCGACCAACGCACCAACGTCGCGCGTTCCTCATCCGTCAACGTCACCTCGGCCACCGGCCGACCCCTACGCGCCACCCACCGATCCTACAATTATTCAACGAATTCCCGGCGCAGGACACTAGACGAGTAGTTCCGAAGTCAGGGGTCGATGTCTGGGCATGAAGAGAGGGCGTCCAAGATCATGTTGTGACGCAAGACCTGGACACCCTCTTGACCGCACTGTACGTGAAGATCGACGACAGCATCCGTACGCCCCGGTGGCGGGGCCGGCCACCGCTGCTGACCGACTCCGAGTTGGTGTGCCTGGCCGTGGCGCAGGTCCTGCTCGGCGCCCGCTCGGAGGCACACTGGATCCGCTACGCCCGTATCCACCTGGCCGGCATGTTCCCGTACCTGCCGCAGCGCCCCGGGTACAACAAGCGGCTCCGCGCGGCGCTGCCTTTGATCAAGAAGGTGATCCGGGACTTGGCCCGCGACAGTGACTTCTGGTTCGACAACCACTGGATCGTCGACTCCACTCCCATCCCCTGTGGCATGTCCCGCCCCACGGTTCAACGCTCGGACCTTGCCGGCTGGGCCGGATACGGCTACTGCGCCTCGCGCTCCCGGTTCTTCTGGGGCCTGCGGCTGTACCTGGTCTGCACCCCGACCGGGATGCCGATCCTGTGGGCCCTCGCAAACCCGAAGATCGGCGAGCGTGAGGTCCTCGCCGCGATGCTGCAGGTCGAGGCGGGCGTGGTGGCCGAACACGACGGGATCCTGCTGATCAGTGACAAAGGCTTCGCCTCCAAGCCGTTCGAGCGGCAGCTGGCCGAACAGGGCATCGAACTGCTCCGACCATCGCGCAAGAAGGAGAAGACCCGCTACGGCGAACCGATGCTCAAGAAGGTCCGACAGCTGATCGAATCCGTCAACGACACCCTCAAAGGCCAGCTTGACCTGGAACAACACGGCGGACGAACCTTCACCGGCGTCGCCGTACGCGTCGCCCAACGCCTTCTCGCCATGGCCGCCGCGATCTGGCACAACAACAAGACCAGCGCACCCGTCACCCGGTCACTGATCGCCTACGACCACTGACCGGAATTCGGAACAACTCGTCTAGCAGCGGCATGAATGCCAAGTCGGTGCGCGGCGGCGGTGACGCGCGATGCAGCAGGAACCGACCGTCGGCGGGTAGAGCGACGGTGGCGGCGGGCCACAGGTAGAGATCGACCAGCACGGGTAGGTTGGCCAACTCGACGCACACGGTCAGGTAACCACCGGCAGCTGGGCGATCGCCTCACCCAGTACGCGGATGTGGTCGGTGACCGTGTTCGAGCCGGCGTTGCCTGGCCGCAGCAGCATTTGGGCGGGACTGTACAAATAACGGCTGATCGACCGATCAAGGGAGAGACGCCAGATGACGACCGAGACGACCGTGGGACAGCCGGCCGCCGAGCCGGTGGGTGCGGTGACGGATGAGCAGTTGATCGCGATGCTGGCCGATCGGGCTCGTGGGGACGGGCTGCGGTTGACCGGGGAGGGTGGGCTGTTGCAGCAGCTGACCAAGCGGGTCCTGGAGTCGGCGCTGGACGGCGAGATCACCGACCACGTCGGCTACGACAAGCACGACCCGGCGGGTCGAGGCAGCGGGAACACGCGTAACGGCAGCCGGACTAAGAGACTGTCGGGTAACTGGGTTACTACGCGGTGATAAGTTGTTCGGCGTTGATACGTCGGACGGCTTCGCGTTCGGTGGCGTTGGTCCAGCGGACTGTCTGACCGGCCAGACGTATCGTCATGAGTCGAATCATCGCCACCTTGATCATGGCTTCTGAGTTAGCGGTCAACCGCTCGTAGTCCCGGGCCAGGCGCCGGTTGCGCACCAGCCAGCCGAACGTCCGCTCGACCACCCACCGGCGGGGTAGGACCTTGAAGCCCTTGACGTCGTCGGTGCGTTTGACGATCTCCAGCAGGATGCCGAGCTGGCTCTTCGCCCAGCTCACCAGGGTGGAGTCAATGCTGTTGGCGTACCCGCCGTCGGCCCAGACAAGTGCGATGGTGGTGAATGCTTCGGCCAGCCGGTGCAGGATCCGCCGGCCGCCCGGACGGTCATTGACGGACGCGGAGGTGACCATCACCACCAGGATCAGCCCCATCGTGTCCACCACCAGGTGCCGCTTACGCCCTGTGGTCTTCTTCCCCATGTCGAACCCGCGACATTCGCCGCCCTCACTGGATTTGATCGACTGCGCGTCCAGGACCGCTGCGGACGGCTCCGGCTCACGACCGGCCGCAACCCGCACCCGCCGACGAAGCTCGTCATGGATCGCGTCCCACGTTCCGTTCTTCCGCCAGGCCGTGAACCAGCGATGAGCCGCATCCGCCGGCGCCAGATCACGCGGCATCATCCGCCACGGGCAGCCCGACCGCAGCACGTAGAAGATCGAATCCAGGATCAACCGATCGTCGTAGACCCGGGGTCGCCCGCCTTTACGCAGGTCACGCACCGGCAGCAGCGGCGCGAGGACCGCCCACATCGCGTCAGTCAAGCTCGACGGATAGCATGAGCGGGCGTCATCCCCGCCACGATCTCTGTTGCACACACATCAAGATCATGGCGGGGATGATCTATTTGTCGAGGACCTTCCATCGACGTGTCTCGGCGTGACGTTCCGCCCCCACCCAGTTACCCGACAGTCTCTAAGACGGTGCTGACCGATGTCGGGCCGGTCGAGGTGCGGGTGCCGCGTGACGCGGCGGGGACGTTCGAGCCGCAGATCGTGCGTAAGCGGCAGCGCAGGCTGTCCGGGGTCGATGACATGGTGTTGTCGTTGTCGGCGAAGGGGTTGACGCACGGGGAGATCGCCGCGCACCTGGCCGAGGTGTACGGCGCCGAGGTGTCGAAGCAGACGATCTCCACGATCACCGACAAGGTGATGGACGGGATGGTCGAGTGGCAGAACCGGCCCCTCGACAGGGTGTATCCGGTGGTGTTCATCGATGCCATCAACGTGAAGATCCGGGACGGGCAGGTCGCGAACCGGCCGATCTACGTGGTCATGGCGGTCACCGTCGACGGGCACCGCGACATCCTCGGGATCTGGGCCGGTGACGGCGGTGAAGGCGCGAAGCACTGGCTGCACGTGCTCACCGAGTTGAAGAACCGTGGTGTCCAGGACGTGTTGATGCTCGTCTGCGACGGGCTCAAGGGCCTGCCGGACGCCGTCGCGACAGTCTGGCCACGCACGATCGTTCAAACCTGCGTAGTTCACCTTTTGCGTAATTCGTTCCGGTACGCGGCCCGCCAGGACTGGGACAAGATCGCGAAAGCGCTCAAGCCGGTCTACACCGCGCCGACCGAGGACGCCGCGACCGAACGGTTCCTCGAGTTCGCCGAAAACTGGGGCAAGAAGTATCCGGCGATCGTCAGGCTGTGGGAGAACGCCTGGGCCGAGTTCGTGCCGTTCCTGGCCTTCGACGTGGAGATCCGCACGGTCATCTGCTCCACGAACGCGATCGAAAGCGTCAACGCCCGCATCCGCAAGGCCGTCCGCGCCCGCGGCCACTTCCCCACCGAGCAGGCCGCGCTCACGTGCGTCTACATGGCGTTGATGAGCCTCGACCCCACCGGAGCCGGCCGCCGCCGCTGGACCATGCGCTGGAAAGCACCCCTGAACGCCTTCCAGATCGCCTTCGAGGGCCGGCTCACCCCGGCCAACGACTGACCACCTCAACAACCAAGATCAGCCGTTAACTTGACACTCCCCTCTCCGTGGTGTTGGCACACCACGGACCCAAAGCCAGGGGGGAGTTGCCCCCTGGACCTGGACACTTGAGCCTTGGATCGTGATGGTCCGGGGAGATCAGGAGTCCCTGACAGATGGTGAACAAGCACTACCCCGCCGAGTTCAAGGCCGACGCGGTCGCGTTGTACCGGTCTCGGCCTGGGGCGACGATCGCGCAGATCGCTGACGATCTGGGTGTCAATCGGGAGACGTTGCGCAGTTGGGTCCGCGCTGATGATCAGCGTCGGGGCGTAGCGGCCGGGCCGGCGGCGCCGCCGGCGGCCGGGTCGGTGAAGGACGAGAACGCGGCGTTGCGACGCAGGGTCCGCGAGTTGGAGGAGGAACGGGACATTCTGCGGAAGGCGGCCCGGTATTTCGCCGGGGAGACGCGCTGGTGAACCGCTTCCAGTTCGTCGCCGACCATCAGCAACGCTACGGCGTGAAGCGGTTGTGTCAGGTCATCGGGGTGTCCCGCTCGAGCTACTACTACTGGCGCTCGGCCGCCGAAGCCCGGGCCACCCGACAGGCCGCGGATGCGGCTCTCGCGGGCCGGATCCGGGCGGTCCACGCCGAGCACGACGGCACATACGGAGCACCACGGATCACCGCCGAACTGCGCGATGCCGGCCTGGCGGTCAACCGTAAGCGGGTCGCGCGGGTGATGCGCCGCTTCGGCGTGCAAGGACTGCGGCTACGCCGGCCAACTCGTACGACGGTGCCGGACCCGGCCGCGGCGAATGCCCCGGACCTGATCGGCCGGGACTTCACCGCCCCGCAGCCGAATCAGCGCTACGCCGGCGACATCACGTATCTGCCGGTCGGTGAACGGGGGTTCCTCTACCTGGCCACCGTCCTGGACCTGCACTCCCGGCGCCTCGCCGGCTGGGCGATCGCCGATCACATGCGCACCGACCTGGTCATCGACGCCCTGCGCGCGGCGCAGCGCACCCGGGGCCCCTTCGAGAGTCTTGGCCTGGGCCTGAAGGCTGAACCCGTTGACCTTCAACAGGTTCCCCACGGTCATCGCCGAGACCGGATGACCTTGCCGGGTCAGTTCTCCGGCAAGGTTCCGCAGCGACTTCGTGGTCCACCGCAGCGGCGACATCGGATCACCCCGCTCGTCCGGCTCGACCAGCGCCAGCAGGGCAGGCGTCAGCTCAGGATCCAGCTGCGCAGCGGTCTTGCGGCCGCCGCCCGGCCGACGAACCCGGCCCTCCAACAGCGGTTCGTCTCCGGCCTCCAGCTCGAAGACACCCTTGCGGACCGTGGTCTCGCTGACCCCAGCAACGCGGGCGACCGCCCGAACCCCGCCATGTCCCCACAACCTCGCCTCCGTCGCCAGCATGAGCCGCCGCTGCCGCTCGTTCAGATGCGGCAGCAACGCTCCACACCGGGCCACAAGCTGAGCCTGAACGTCCTCGATGACCGCCATACCAGATCAACGAAGATCGAACCGACAAGCAACAGCTTGTTCTCTTACGGGTCCGGTGCACGATGCAGGTCTGGACCACGGTCTGTGGCCATACCGTGTTGATCGCGTCAGGCAGGCCGGTGAGCCCGTCG